>CAZJCN010000033.1:0-2036 GCA_964544195.1 uncultured Phycisphaeraceae bacterium
GTTCAGGTTTTTAGCCCGGGCGACCCGGGTGAAGACGGTCACACGCGGTCAGGCGTGTGACCGTGGGAGGAACGACAAGGGTTCAACGACGGCGTCGCAGCGAGGCCAGGGAACCCAGCCCGAGCAGCGCGAGGCTGGCCGGTTCTGGGATGCTGGCGCTGTTGGCCGGGGGCGTTCCGGCGTTCCAGTTACCGAGGACGGTATTGAGGTCTTCGATGCCGACGAACCCGTCGCCGGAAGGATCGCCGTCGACCAGGCTGCCGCCGGGCACGTTGGTGTTCCAGTTACCGAGGACGATGTTCAGGTCGGCGATGCCGACGAACCCGTCGCCGTCAAGGTCACCGGCGAGCGCCGGGTTGCAGCCACCGACGCACTCTTCGAGCACGAGGTTGTCGATGATGAAGTCGAAGTCCTGTTCGGGATCACCGCTGGAGTTACGGAAGGCGATGTAGTCCCAGACATCGCTCTGGATGCCGTCACGATCCGGATCGGGCAGCAACGGGTCGCCGGCGCTTTCCTCGTCGCCGAAGCTGTGAGTGGCGACGACGTCACCATTGGCGTCGAGTTCGTTGACGGTCACGGTGGCGGTCCACAGGCCGTTGGGGTCGCCCTGGAAGGCGGCCTGCACGGTCCGGACGATAGACAGCTCGATGTTGTAGACCTTGCCGACTTTCAGCAGCGGGAAGAAGCTGCTGGGATCCCCGACCGTGCCCGGGGTCGGGCTGGCGACGGTGTCGAAGTCGGGACCTTCGAGGAACTTGAAGTCGCCGTTGACGCCGTTGTTTCGTTCTTCGCCGATGCGGTTGAGGTTGCCGGTGAAATCGGGCTCACCATTGAGGTCCAAGTCGTTGAAGTTTTCGTCGCCGATGAAGAGCTTGACCATCACGCCGGCGTCGCCGTTGGCACCGGGTCCGATGCCAGCCAGATCACCGCGGAACAGGCCGTCCTCCTGTCCCCAGACAGCCGGGGCCAATCCGCCGGGACCGGCGAAGGAGTTGGACAGGCCCAGCTCGTTATCGGTGTCCTGGAACAGGCCGAAGCGGAGCTGCGCCAGGTTCGGGACGATCGGGGTGTTCGCGTTGGGCACGCTTTCCCAGACGCGCCAGTCGAAGCTGACCTTGACCTCATCGCCGACGTTCAGGCCGAGCGCGAGGCGTTGATCGTTGGCCACGCCGGGGGTCGGGGTGGGGTCGAAGAAGCCGGTAAGGGAAGTCGAGCGTCCTTTGCCTTCCACACCCATCGCCAAGCCGGTGTTGATATGGGCGCTGTCGGGCAGGCCGGTGGTATTCGCAACATCCCACGGGGTGTCGTTGAGGATGACCGGATGGGCCTTGGGATCACCGCTGCCGGTAAAGCCACGGCTGGCGTGCCAGCGCAAACCGGTGGAGGGCAGTTGCGGGTCGGCGACCTCGTCGATCGGGGGGTTGCCCGTAGGATCGACTGCCGGGGGGACCGGCGGGATATGGAACGCAGGGTTAGCGGAGACCCACTGCCCCACAGCACCGTCGAGGTTCACGTCGACGTCCTTGATGGCGTAGCCGAGGTTATCCAGGTCGGCATCCTCGAAGTCGTCGGCAAACTTGACGGTCGCCGAGGCGGCACTGGTGCCGACCATCAGAGCCGCCAGCCCCACTGCCAGCGAGCCCCTGTTAAAGATTGAACCCGATTCCAATCGCATGACCTTCCTCCTTTGTGCTTATAAAAAACAGGTTCATGGTTTCAGACACATAAAGCGCCGGCCCGGCGTCAACCGGGCGGGCGCAGAGGGTGAACACTTAACGCCGACGGACCAGCGCCAGACCGCCGAGGCTCAGCAGCGCGAGGCTGGCCGGCTCGGGGATCGGGATCGACTGCACCGACACGTTGTCGATGATGAAGTCGAAGTCGCCGAAGGTGCCGGTGTTCCGGAACGCGACGTAGTCGAACGTGTCGTGAGGCGTGCCCATGAAGACCACGTCCGGGTCGGCCGGGTCGATCTCATCGAAGAGGATCAGCACGCCGTCGAGGTACGCTTCCAGCGCGATGCTGTTGGCGGT
>CAZJCN010000033.1:2136-17056 GCA_964544195.1 uncultured Phycisphaeraceae bacterium
CGAAGAGGATCAGCACGCCGTCGAGGTACGCTTCCAGCGCGATGCTGTTGGCGGTTCGCACGGCACTGAGGACGACGTTATGACCGACCATCGGGTTGGTGATGGCACCGCCGGGGCCGTTGTTGGCGTTATTGGGATCCGCAACGGTGTCCTGATCGCCCGCACCGCAGTTGGTCGGGCAGCCCACACTGGAGCCTTCGAGGAACTTGGAGGTGTTGTTTTCATAGATCAGCCGACTGGAAAGCGGGTCTGAGATCTGACCCATCGGCAGACGGAGCCAGTAGCCCTTGTCGCCCACCGGGCCGGGGTTGTTACCCCGCCATTCGCCGTCGTTTTCACCGGTGTCGGGGCCCCAGGTCACGACATCACGGACGCCGGGGAAGTTGACCGGGTCCTGGATCTTGCCGACATCGTCAGACATACCGAACTGGCCATCGGTGTCCTGGAACAAGCCGATACGGAGCTCACTGACTGCCGGGAACGGTGTCGGGTTGCCGGACTGCGACCAGCCGCGGAGGTCGAAGCTGAAGTCGACACGGTCGCCGACGTTCGGGCCCAAGGCGATGGAGTTGTTGAAGAACCCGGCGAACGAGCTGCCGGAGCCTTTACCTTCCGAGCCCAGCGCATAACCCGAACCAAGGCCTGGCGAGTCGATGTCGCCGGCGGAATCGTCAATGATCTTGATGTTGGCCTTGGGGTCGCCGGTGTTCGAGCTGGTGAACCCGCGGGTGGCGGCCCAGACGATACCGGTGTCGTTAGCGTCCAGTGCGGCACTGACTTCCGATCCATCAATGGCACCGCTCAGGTCGACGTCCGTGTCATAGGCATCGATCACGCCGTTGTTGTTACGGTCCCCGTCGCCAAAGCCGTCAAAGACGTTGGCCTGGACCGCTGCCGACGACATCACGACCGCGAGGGCCGCACCCGTCGACAAGATGTAGGTTCCTGCATTTCTCATCATCATTTTCTCTGTCCTCCAAATAAAAGAAACGGTTCCTGTTCCTCCCTAACACAAGTCGATTGAAGTGCGATCCTTGCCAGGCTCAATCGACGTTTACGTCCTAACCGCACACGCGTCGCCAGGGATCAGCTTCGGCTCGACGGCCGAGACGACCGACACAGGGTCGTGTGAGGCGTGTATTCGACGGATCAACTGGTCCACCGCCTGCCGGCCGATGATTTCCGGGCGAAGATCGATCGTGGCGGGTCTAGGGTCCAAGCCGGCGAGAACCGGCTCGTTATTACAGGAAATCACTTCAACATCCCGCCCCGGCTCGACACCACGCGCCCGCAGGGCGTGATAGACCATGACGGTCAAGGCATCACGAGGTACGAACAATCCTGTCGGCCGATCTTTCAAAGCCAGGTAATGGTCCACCAGACGTTCGACCGATTCTTCGTCGAATTCGGCAACAAACGGTGCCGACCGATCGACTTCGCCCTCGACCAGCAGGTGTGCTTCACAGCCTCGGCCCTGAGCGGTTTCAACGAACGCTTGGGAACGAACGGGGTAGCCCATGTGATCGGGCTTGAGGTTCAACATCGCGAGGCGGGTGTGGCCGCGAGAGATGAGGTACTCGGCGGCGATCCGGCCGATCGCTTCGTTGTCCGGCTCGATCCGATCGCCCCAGTAACCGCGTGAGTGACGGGCACTGAGAAGCCAGACGCAGGGGAACTTCGCCAAACGGAGTTGATGCTTGCGCTGAGGGGGGAAGCCGTAGAGGAGCAGACCATCGACCCGGCCGTTGGCCACGTTGGGCGGAAGCCGACCGGCGTCGTTGAGTTTTCCAAGGATGAGGTTGAAGCCTCGAGCGGCCAAGGCGTCCTCCACCGCATGAAGGACGGAACCGGCCACGGGCGCCATCATCAAAGTGAGGTCGGCACCGATCATCAATAGTGCCACCGTCCCTACTTTGACCGGGGTGCTTGCCCCACGACCGCGGGCCGAGGGAGAGTAGCCGATCTGCTGCATCGCCCTGCGGACCAGCTGCACACACTCAGGCGAAACGCCGGGGCGGTTATTGATCACCCGCGACACCGTCGCGTGTGAAACACCGGCCAATTTGGCGACCTCAACGATCGACATGCTACTAGTAATACCACAGCCCACGCACAAATACAAGGGTAATTTTCAGATTTCTGTAAACTATTCATGCATTGCAATCATTTGTATATTAAATGTTTATATATATTGTACTGTTTTGTTCGACTATTTTTCATGAAATATAATTGAGCTTTGAACGGCGCCGGAGTATCGTGGGGGTGTTGTTTGAAGCGGCACTGACGCGCCACCTTGAAACTGAAAAACTACTTTTCACCGTTCAATAACCAAGGGGACACACCATGATTCTTCGAACCACATCCTGCGTGACAATGCTTCGTCCCAAATCCCGACGTGTGCCTATCGGATTTCTTATGGTGGTGGTAATGGCCACCAGTTTTCTCAGCCAAGCCGTGGCTGTCGCTGCGGAGCGCGCGTGTGAGCCGAGCCTTTCCGGACTGATTCTGTATGACGCCGAAGGGATCAAGCGTGTAAAGGCGCAACTAGCCGAGGGGGACCCGTATCTGACCGGCGTACTGAAAGAGGTCGTTGAACGTGCCGAGGGATACCTAGAGGTTGAGCCGGTATCGGTCGTGGACAAGCCGATGACACCACCGAGCGGAGACAAGCATGACTATATGAGTATGAGTCCGTACTGGTGGCCGAACCCCGACACGCCGGACGGCAAGCCCTACATCCGACGCGACGGCGAATACAACCCGGAACGGTCCAACTATGACGTGCCGAAACTCGACACGGTCACCGGTGCGGTCCATGCCTTGGCGTTGGCGTACACGTTCACAGGGGATGAACGATACGCGGAGCACGCGGCGAAGCACCTGCGGCACTTTTACATCAACCCTGAAACGCGGATGAATCCGAACCTTCAGTTCGGCCAGTTTGTGCCGGGCGTTGCGGAGAACGGTCGCAAATCAGGGATCATTGAAACGATCCGCATGCGCTTCCTGCCGGACTCGATCACGCTGCTCACGCCCTCGCCACACTGGACGGAACAGGATCATGCAGCGATGAAACAGTGGTTCGGCGATTACGTGCATTGGCTGTTGACTAGTGAGCACGGGCGGGCCGAGGCCAAGAGCGAAAACAATCACGGGTCGTGGTATCACCAGCAGGTCGTACTGTACGGGTTGTTTGCCGGCAACGAACAGGCGGCCCGGGATTCAATCGCCACCATCCCGGCGCGGATCGATGCGCAGATCGAGCCGGACGGTCGACAGCCCGAGGAGCTTCGCCGAACGCGCAGCCTGCACTATTGCGATTTCAACAACCGGGCGCTGCTGGATATCGCACGGATGGCCAAGCCGATGGGTGTGGATCTGTATGCCTACGAAGCGCCCGACGGATCCAGCCTGCGAAAAAGCATCGACTTCCTCGCCCCGTACATGGTCGGCGAAAAGCCTTGGCCGTACACGCAGATCGATGAGCCGAAGTATCAATGGTTCGCGCAGACCTTCCGATGGGCCGCGATCGGATACAACGACTCCTCCTACGAGGCAATGATTCAGAAACTGCCGGACGGTTTTGGCGAAAACCGCTGGATTGAGCTGGTGGTTCCCGCACAATAGAGCTGCATTGCTATCCTCCACACGCAGGCGCGTCACATGCTGTGACGCGCTTGTGTGTTTGGGGGGCCGCCGGCAACGGGTGAAGGGCTGACAACCACGGATACGGGTGTCATGTGCCGGATGTCATGCTTAATAATGGCGGAAGCAGGGATATCCTGGAGCGGCTTCTGGTTGCTCGGCCATGCGCTATTCATCCCTTGACCGCCCCACTGGTCAGCCCGGCTATAAACTCCCTCTGCAACGCGAAAAACAGCACCGCGACAGGAAACACCGACAGCAGCGTCCCCGCCATCAACGCGCCATAGTCTTCCTTATAAACGCCAACCATCTGACTCAATCCCAAAGGCAGCGTGAAGTTCTCCTGGCTGTGCAGCACGATCAGCGGCCAGATGAAGCTGTTCCAAGAACTCATAAACGCGATCAGGCAAAATGCACCGATCATCGGCCGGCTGACCGGCATGACGACACGCCAGTACAGGCCGAACTCGGTACAGCCGTCCACCCGCCCCGCCATCAGCAGGTCATCCGGTACCTGCCGCATCGACTGCGCAAACAGGAACATCCCGAACACACTGACCACATGGGGCGCGATCAAACCACGATAGGTGTCCATCAGCCCCATCCGATAGATCAATTCGTATAGCGGTGCCAGCAATACTTCGGGGGGTATGATCAGTGTGCTGAGCATCAACAGTACGACAAGTCGCTTGCCGTGGAAGGTGTACTTGGCCAGCGCGAATCCCCCCAGCGATGACAGCGCCAGTTGTATGATCACGGTTGCGCTGGAGACAAATAAACTATTGATCAGAAATCTCGCGAACGGAAGCTGTTCGAACAGGCTGTGGAAGTTAGCCAGGGACAGACGGTTTAACGGCGGGAAGAAGTCGTAGGTGAAAAAGTCCTCCCCGTGTTTGAACGCCGCCGCGATAAGCCAGATCAACGGGACCAGCATCAACACGGACGCAACCAGCAGGCTGGCGTAGAGCAGGATCAGGCGGATTGCTTTCATGCCCCACCCCCTCGTCCGAACCCACCCAAGCGTAATTGAATCAGCGTCAGGAGCAATACCCCCACCGTCAAAGTCCACCCAATCGCGGAAGCGTATCCCAGATCGGCCGTCTCAAAACCACTTTGATACAGATAGGTCACGATGAATAGCCCAGACTGATCCGGCCCGCTGGTGTTCTGGAGCAGCAACCAAGGCAATTCGAAGATGCGAAATGATCCGATCGTGCTGATGACGATCACGAACAGCATCACCGGCCAGATACCGGGCAGCGTGACATGCAGGAATCGCGTCACCGGACCGGCACCGTCCACCCACGCGGCTTCGTACAGGTCACGGCTGACCGCCTGAAGTGCCGCCAGAAAATAAATCATGTAGAAACCCACGTTCAGCCACAGCGACAAGATCACGATCGCCGGCATGACCAGTTCCGCGTCACCGAGCCAGCGCGTGTTCATCGGCAAACCGACCAACAGATGAAGTAACCGGTTGAACAAACCGAAGCGTGGCGCAAAAATCAGGCTGAACAAGACCGAGGCAAACACCGTCCCCATCAGGTGCGGACTGAAAAACACGAAGCGGAACACGTTACGCCACCGTAGTCCCGGGCGATTCAACAGCATGGCCAGCCCAAGGCTCAACGGTAACTGTACCCCAACCGCAAAAAACGAATATACCAGTGTGTTCCGGACAGCCAGATGAAAATCGGGATCGCTCAGAAGAAATCGAAAGTTGTCCAGCCCGACGAACACCTGAGAGGCAGGCCCGCTGGTAACGTATAGCGATAATCGCAGGCTCTGGATCAACGGGTAAGCCCAGAACAGCAGGAACAACAGCAGAAACGGCGAGATGAACAAGTAGGGCGCATACCGACTCTGTACACGATACCACCATGGCCGGACTGTTGAAGTGCGTATCAAAACGGGTTCCGCTCGATCTGGTTGCGCAGCGCTTTGGCGTGTCTGGCCATCATGCGCCGGACGAAGTCCTCAAAACCTTGTTCGCCGTGTTCCCGGTAATAGGAGCACGCAGCAGCAATCACCTGGCCCACCTTAGCCGCGGCTTGCTCCTGGAACGGGCTGGTGTATTGCGTCGGGGCTTGATCGGCCAACTCGATGTAAAGCTCACCGATGGCTTGCCCGGACCAATAAGGCCGAGGCTCGCGGAAGGCCGGGTCGTCCCATGCATCACGGTTCGGCGGGAGCGTGTTGGTCATTCTGAACCGTCGACCGACGTGTTTGGGTTCGAAATACAGGTAAGTCGCCAGCTCCCACGCTAATTCCGGGTTCCGGCAGGCGGAGGTAATCCCGAGCATGGTTCCGCTGCGGACGGTCGTGCGTCGACCGCCGGGCTCAACCGCGGGCATCGGCATCAGAGCCAGCCGACCCGACAACTGCGGCAGGTTCATCTCGATCTTGCTGGTCAACCAGTCCGGGCACAGGAAACAGATGATGTAGCCGTCACTGATCGCACGATAGAACGCCTGTCCTTGAACGGCGGGGTTGTCAGCGATCCGATCCGGGCCGGCTACCAAGGGGACAAACCATAGCAGGGTCTGGATCGCGATCTCATCGTCGATGATGACTTCGCCTTCCGCGTTGAAAAACCCCCCACCGCGCTGAAGCAACAGCGCCTCGAACGACAACACCCCCGTATCATCCAGTTGCAGCATGTAGCGTTTGTCAGGGATCGTCAGGCGTTTGCCGATCGCGATGAAATCGTCCCAGGTCTGAATCGAACTGGGGTCGATCCCCTCCGCTTCAAAGATGTCCCGCCGGTAGGCGATGGCGTGGGGATGGACGTCGTGCGGCACACCGAAGATTCGTCCACGGTAGGTATATGCGGCCAACCGGGCTGGGAGTATCCGATCAAGATAGGACACTCCCTCCGCATCGGTCCTTTCGAGAAACGGGCGCAGGTCCAGAAACCCGACCTGATCGATCGGCCCCCGGAAAAACGTCCCGGCGCGGTTGAAGTTCACCTCAACCAGGTCCGGCACCCCCATCCCCGCCCACATCGCGGAACGCAATCGACGGTCCAGCACCCGGTAGTGCACCATCTGTAAATCGACCGCGACCGGTGTCGCTCCCTTTCTGAAACCCGGCAAGGCCTGCTTGAAATGATCGTAATGCGTATTGGAGAACGTCCAGATCGTTAAGTCGGAACGCTCGGCTGGGCTTTGGCGTACCAGAAGCGCGGACCCGGTGAGTACGGCAATTATGAGCAGCACCGTCGGGGCCAGGCCGATCGGGACAATCTCCATCAATCTGTCGTGTCCACGCGGCATGGCAACCCCTCGACTGGGCGGGTTGTCGGGTGTCAGCGCGTCAGGTATTGGCGGTCGACCCCGCGAGGCTGACCGCCTCGGCAACCAGCGCCTTGATCTGATCAAACTGCCCGGCGTTTACCAGATTGCGGTCCACCATCCAGCTACCGCCACAAGCCAGCACACTGGGCAGCGCCAGGTAATCCAGCAGGTTTTTGGCGGAAACCCCGCCGGTAGGAATAAACTTGATCCCGCCATAAGGCGCGCTAAGCGCTTTGAGAGTTTTCGCTCCGCCATACGCTTCGGCGGGGAAGAACTTGAGGACGTCAAGCCCGAGACGTCGGCCGAGGTCGATATCGGTCGGCGTCGCAATGCCGGGCGTGATGGGCACGCCCTGTTCGATGCAGTACTCGACCACCGGCGGGTTGGTACCGGGCGTGACAATAAATTCGGCCCCGGCCCCGATCGCGCGCTTGGCCTGTTCGACCGTCAACACGGTCCCGGCACCGACCAGCAAGTCACCTCGTCGGCTCATCGTTTTGATAGACGCCTCGGCGGCATCCGTACGGAACGTGACCTCCGCCACCGGCAGCCCCCCTGCGGTCAGAGCTTCAGCCAACGGTTCGGCCTGATCCGCCGAATCCAACACCACGACGGGAACCAACCGATGTTGTCCGAGCTTTTCAATGATCGTGTTATCCGTGCCTGCCATGGTCCGAACTTCCTCAATAGCTATAACCGGGGCAGGGTCAGGCCGCCGTCGACCATGATCACGCTGCCGGTGGCGTAGGATAGCTCGCCCTTAGCCAGAACGCACACGGCTTTGCCCACATCTTCTGGTGTCCCCCACCGGCGTTCGACCGTTAAGCCCTCAGCAATCAGCTTGTCGTATTTTTCAGTCACGCCGGCGGTCATATCGGTTCGGATGATACCGGGCCGGACCTCGTAGACGCTCACGCCGAAGTCCGCCATCTGTGCGGCCCAGAGCCGAGTCGCCATCGAAATACCCGCCTTGGAAATGCAGTAATCCCCGCGATTGACCGAGACAACGGTCGCGCTGATGGACGACACATTGATGATCGAGCCGGTAAACGACGGGTCCTGTTGGTATTGCTCGGCCATCCATCGGGCGACCTGTTGAGTCAGGAAGTAAGGCCCCTTGAGGTTGATACGGATCAGACGATCGAAACTCTCCTCGGAAGCTTCAAGGATGTCGGCCCGTTCGGTGGGTGCCACGCCGGCATTGTTTACCAGGACGTCCATGCGACCGAAGCGGTCGCGGATCGCATCCACCATAGAGTGTCGATCCTGCGTGGAGGCGACATCGGCCCGGCAGTAGATCACGTCCACACCATGAGCACGCAACCGATCCAATGTATCCCGAACGTCGGATTCCTGACGCCGACCGTTGATAGCCAGATTAAAACCGGCCTGTGCAAGTTGCATCGAGATACCCAACCCGATCCCGCGCGTCCCGCCGGTGACCAGTGCCACTCGTCGTGTGGAATTGTTTCGGTTCATGTCCACTCCGATCAATCCAGGAAGAACTTGAGATAAGGCCCGCCGTCTGCGATCCGCCGGATCAACAGCGCCAGTTCAAGCAGGTGGTAATCACCCCACAGGCTCGACTCACTGTGCGACACCTTGGCCCCCTTGGGTACGTGGTCCCAGTGATTCGGCCAATGATATATCGAATGCAGCAGCAGACCCTGATGGCTCGGCTTCGTGGACAAGTAGGGTTCACCAAAGAGTGTTCGCGCCACGGTGAGGCCGGCCTGGTAATACGTTTTCCCTTTACCGGTTTTGCCAAGGTAGTGGCCCAAACGGATGAGGCCTTGAGCCGCGATCGCGCTGGCGGACGCATCGACCGGCTCGAACTCGTTGTAAGGATCAGCCGGACGGCTCTGCCAGTCCCCCAGCCTGGTCAGACCCGGAGCACCGTCGTCCCAGTAGGTGATCCCGTCCAACGCCGTCACATCGTGGATGTAATGATCGCAGGTATCTTTGGCGTTGCGCTCATAAACCTTCACAACATCGGCCTTGGCGAGCCCGGTGGCTTTTTTGAACTGTGCAGAAGGAATGGTTTTGAAAAATTCCAGTTCCTCGGCATAACCGAGCATGGCCCACGCCAGGCCACGGGTCCATGTACTGAACGGGCTGTAACCTTGCTGTGTGGATCGGGCACGGAATGCGCCGTCGTTACGGTTAAACGTCCCTTCATGTGCGGTTCGGCCTCGCACATCGTAGGTGTGTCCGCTGTCGCCGTGGAACACGATGTATTGACTGGTCGTCAGGCCGTGCAGCACGGATCGCTTGAGCAGGTCGGCCGAACGGTCGCCCTCGTGCATGAGCCGATGCCCGAGCTGCCAGGCAACACCGAGGATGCGCGTCGTCCGCATGGTGTCGATGAACAGTGAATGCGGCCCGTTGAAAGAATAGATGTACCCAAGAGCCGGCGCATCGGCGGTGTGTTTCGATCTGACCGGTGGCGTCCCGGCCCACCGCGCCGCCTGAACCGCTCCGCTGGCAGCGATGGCGTTGCTGTATGTCAGCCGTTCCCATTCCCCACCCTGACCCACCCCTGAACGTTTCTCATTCAACAACCGAAGCAGGTTGCCGTAAGTCGACAGGTTGTTGAAGCCGTGATCATGCACGCCGATGTGAGTGACGTGGGGGAGCATGTGATCGAGGGTTCGGCGTTGTCCGAGCCGGATCAGCTTCGGATCGTCCAGACCGTCGCCGGCGAGGATCATGCAGCCGTATTGAAACCCTTGTGTCCATTCGGTCCAACCCCGTGTGGTGTAACGCCCCTCAACGGTGAAGACAGGCGTCCCGCGTGATGCGTCCCAGCTCCGGTCCAGCGCCCGGGCCTTGCGTGCCGCAAGTTTGAACACACGCTGGATGTCCGCAGACAATTCAGCCGGCGTAAGTCGTTGATCAATCTGCATGAAGATCGGCTCCAAACTCAGGTGACAAACCGGACGGCGTGGGCCGGCCAGATATGAGTGTGGCAGATCGCGGGGCGATACTCAAGCGCGAAGGGGATTGAAGTGGTGTCCATTTTTGCTAATATTACACCATGTCCCTTGTCGATACCGCCCCTGACGACAGGACCACTTCAGACGAAAGCGCGGTAGCCGACCTCTGTGCCAGGCTGTTCAAAGAACCCGAGCGTCTGGACCAGGCCGTGACTCACGCCATCGACCATCGCCTGTACATCGGGCCGCACGCGCACAAGGAGCTGCTTCAGCTCGACCTGATCTGCGGCTGCACGGGTAGTTGCCTTGTCGATGGGCAATGGCGTCGCGTCCAGGGGATCTCGGTGATGTCGACCTATCCGGGGGCATTGCATGGTTACGAGCTGGTTCCCCGTGATCACTCGGCCCGGGTTTACAACATCCGTCTGCGTGTGCGGGGGAGCTGGTCTGCTGTGAGCAGACAGGTGTTTCAACCGTGGACCGGCACGATTGATCCCGGACGAGGCCTGATCCCTGCGTTACGCCTGTTAACGGAAAGTGCCTCGATTGCCGGTTATCGCCCCGCCTTGACACTGGCACGTCTTGCGGAAGTCTTGTGCCTGTGGCCGAGGACGTCACAGGGCGCCGGGGACATGCCGGCCGGCTTCTCCCTCGCCGGGCTCTGTGAACTGGACCACGAACTGTCTGAAGCGGTGCGACTGATCCACGAACGCGCGGGCCGACCCCCTACGCTGGAAGAGCTGGCTGAGCGTGCGAACATGTCACCTCGTCATTTTGCCCGCCGGTTCGAAGCCCTGATGGGTTGCACTCCGCATGCCTACCTGACAGCCCGTCGATTTGCCCGTGCCCGGGACATGCTGCTACAACCCCATCGTAAAACCCACGAGGTGGCCGAGGCATTGGGCTTCAGCTCCCCCGCCACCTTCAGCCGGTGGTTCCATCAGCACGCCGGGGTCAGCCCGAGGGACTTCAGAAACGACCCGCACGTGCTTTAACCGCCTGTCTTGATCCGCAAATATCCCGGTCCCCAATAGGCAACGAATTTTCGCCATGGGCCGTTTAGACTTTATCGCAATAACCAACCACGAATCCCCCGCTGCCGTTGTGTCTCGTGGCGGGATTCCTGTTTCACCCTTACCCCAATCCAATACGACCCAAGCTATGCAAACCAAACGAATCGGCATCGTTATGAACGGCGTCACCGGACGCATGGGCACCAACCAGCACTTGATCCGTTCCATCCTGGCCATCATCCGCCAAGGTGGCGTGAAGGTCAGTGACGACCTGGTCCTCATGCCCGACCCGATCCTGACGGGACGAAACGAAAACAAGCTCAAGGCGTTGGCGGACAAACACGGCCCGGACGTGATCGGTCAGCCCTTGAAGTGGACCACCGATGTGCAAGGCGCCGTGCAGGACGATGCCTGCGACATCTTCTTTGATGCATCAGGCACATTGCAACGAGCCAGATTCATCGAGATGGCGGTCAAGGCTGGCAAGCCCGTCTACTGTGAAAAACCCACCGCCACCACCACCGCCGAGGCGTTGCGCCTGGCTCAACTCTGTGAAGATGCCAAGCTCAAGAACGGGGTCGTGCAGGACAAGCTCTGGCTCCCCGGTTTGCGTAAACTGCAGATGCTCAAGCAGCAGGGATTCTTCGGCAAGATCCTGTCGGTTAAAGGCAATTTCGGCTACTGGGTCTTCACCGGTCATGTGGATGATCAGCCCGCCCAACGTCCGAGCTGGAACTACCGGGCTGAAGACGGCGGCGGCATCATGATCGACATGTTCTGCCACTGGGAATACGTCATCAGCAACCTCTTCGGTCCGATCGCGTCGCTGGTAGCCGACGGCTCCACCGACCTACCCGAGCGCATCGACGAACAAGGCAAACCCTACAAGTGTACGGCGGATGATTCGGCTTATGCGATCTTCCGGCTCAAGGACGGGACGGTCTGCCAGTTCAACAGCTCATGGGTCACCCGCGTCCGACGAGACGACCTGTTGACGATCCAGGTGGACGGGACGGACGGCTCGGCTGTCGCCGGGTTGCGCGAGTGCTGGGTTCAGGACGCTTCGTTCACACCCAAGCCTGTCTGGAACCCGGACATTCCTCAACCCATCAACTTCTACGAGGGCTGGCAACAGGTCCCGAACAATATCGAGTATGACAATGCGTTCAAGGTCCAATGGGAAATGTTCCTGCGTCACGTCGCGCTGGACGAACCCTTCCCGTGGACGCTCCGTAAAGGCGCCGCGGGAGTCCAACTGGCAGAATTGGGAATGACTTCCTGGAAAGAGCGCCGTTGGGTGGACGTGCCGGCGTTGTGATCCACCACCCGGTCCTCGGATGAACCTGCCAGACTAGCACCGATGCGACTGTGTATGTATGGAGCAACATAATGAATCTGGAAACACCACCTGCCGGAGTGTGAACCGATGCCCAACGATCTGTCTCGATTGGCGATCCACACGATGACCCACAAACCGTGGACGCTCCGGCAGTGTGTGGACGCATTTACTCAAGCCGGCATTGGCGGGATCAGTGTCTGGCGAAACGTGATCGAACCGATCGGCGTCGATGAGGCGGCACGCATCCTTCGTGACAGCGGGCTGAAGGTGCCGGCCTTGGTGCGCGGGGGCTTTTTCCCAGCCATCAATGCGGCAGACCGCCAAAAGGCGATCGATGACAACCGACGAATGATTGACGAGGCCGCCGCAATCAACGCGGATATGGTGGTGTTGGTGGTCGGCGCGGTACCCGGCATGTCATTGCAAGAAGCTCGGCGTTATGTGATGGACGGGATCGGGGCGGTGCTTCCGCATGCCGTGGAACGCGGGGTCAGGCTCGCGATCGAACCTCTGCACCCGATGTACGCTGCGGACCGCTCCTGTATCAATCGCATGCGGGAGGCCCGTGAGATCTGCGAACAGCTCAAGAGCCGGATGCTCGGAATCGCGGTAGACGTGTACCACGTCTGGTGGGACCCGGACCTCGAACGGGAAATCGAACTCGCGGGGCAACAGCACACGTTGTTCGGTTTCCACATATGTGATTGGCGTGTTCACACCCGCGACCTACTCAACGATCGCGGCCTGATGGGGGACGGCTGCATCAATCTGAAGCAGATACGGCAATGGGTGCTTGATGCCGGTTTTCAGGGCTTCGACGAAGTGGAAGTATTTTCGGATGAATACTGGGCGATGGATCAACACGCCTATCTGAAACTGATTGTGGATCGCTACCAGAGCCTGATTCATTCCATGGCAACCGACTGATGAATACGGTGACCCTGATAAAACCGAACCGACTGGAAGTGTCCGACACCCGGTCACCGGATTCCCCACAGCCCGGAGAGGCACTGGTGAAAGTGCATCGTGTCGGGATATGCGGGACTGACATCCACGCCTATCGTGGCGAACAGCCTTTTTTCTCGTATCCGCGCATCCTCGGCCATGAACTGGGGGTGGAAGTCGTTGAGGTCGGCGAAGGGGTAACACATGTCCGGCCGGGAGACCGTTGCGCCGTTGAGCCCTATATGAACTGCGGCGAATGTTCGCCCTGCCGTCGCGGCCACACCAACTGCTGCCGATCACTTCAATGCCTGGGGGTCCACACCGACGGTGGAATGCGCGAGCGGATCGTGTTGCCCGCGCACAAGCTGCATCCTTCTCAGACCCTTTCTTATGAAGCCTTGGCGTTGGTTGAAACACTGGGCATTGGTAAACACGCGGTGGACCGGGCGCAGCTATCCAAAGACGAACGGGTAGCTGTCATCGGGCTGGGACCTATCGGCCTGACCGTCGCCACGTTTGCACAGCTGGCCGGCGCCTCGGTCGTGGGGATCGACTTGAGTTCAGAACGGATCGAATCGGCCCGCTCATTACTTGAAATCGAAACCCTTCAGCTTGCGCCTGATACACCGATCAACGAACAATGGCGCGACACGATGGGCGATGCTCCTACTGCTGTGTTCGACGCAACCGGCAACCGGCGATCCATGCAAAGCGCCTTTGACCTGCCGGAACATGCTGGCCGACTGATCCTGGTCGGGTTGGTCCTCGGTGAGCTGTCGTTCAACGACCCCGACTTCCACCGCCGGGAACTGACACTGCTGGCGAGCCGTAACGCGGTCGGCAATGACTTCAGACAAATCATCAGCTGGATCGAATCGGGCCAGATCGAGGCGGAACGCTGGATCACACACCGCTGCGAGGCGGTCGACCTGCCGGGACTGATGGAACACTGGCTGCAACCGGGATCGGGTCTGCTCAAGGGGATGGTCGCATTTTAAGTGCGTTTGGTTTTTTAGTAGACTGTCGACACCCACCCGGCTGTAACAACCATTTATATAACAAATAAAGGAATCCATGCCGTGTCATTGAAGATTCGTCCCGAGTCGGAATGTGAACTGGACCTGGTTTCATTGGGTGAATGCATGGTGCGTCTGTCGCCCCCGGGCCATGGACGAATCGAATTCGCAAGTCACCTGGAAGTCCACGTCGGCGGGGGTGAATACAACGTCGCCTACGCTTTGTCACGGCTGGGGCTGCGAACGGGCTGGGTCGGCGGCCTGGTGGATAACCCGGTCGGCAGGATCATCCTGAACCACGCCCGCGCCGGTACGGTGGATGTCAACCATGTCATCACCCTGCCCTATGACGGGGTCGGAAGGGAAGCGAGGATCGGCCTGAACTTTACCGAGGTCGGGGCCGGGGTCCGTGCCAGCGTGTCAATGTACGACCGTGGGCACTCGGCCACGAGCAAACTCAAGCCGGGCGACATCGACTGGAACAAGCTGTTCAAGGTGCGCGGGGTCCGTTGGCTGCACACCGGCGGGATCTTCACCTGCCTCAGCGAGACGACCCGTGAAGTCGCTGCCGAAGCGCTCAAGGCAGCACACGAGGCCGGTACGATCGTCTCCTACGACCTGAACTTCCGTTCCAAGCTCTGGTCCAGTGAGCAGGCCATTGCCGCCACCAAACCACTGGTCCCCTACATCGACTGCCTGATCGGCAATGAAGAGGATTTCCAGAAGGTCC
>CAZJCN010000034.1:0-16907 GCA_964544195.1 uncultured Phycisphaeraceae bacterium
ACTCGATGAAATCGAGGTCAAAACCGCCACCGATCATTTCAACGCGCAGGACCTGCCCGTTGCCACCATTGAAAGTGACCGGAGGTGCGGTCAGGAAAGTCCAGTCATTCCACCCGCCGGTATTCTGCAGGTCGATGGTAGCCAGTTCCATGAAGTTGGTCCCGTCCGGCCCGTCGCCGATCAACAGGCGGATGTCACCCACCGTTGCTGCGCCGGCGGCATATCGGATCGTGGGGAAGTAGGTGCCGGCTGTAACATCAACGGTGTATTCGAGCCATTCCCCATCGGCAATCCAGCCGATGCGTTCGCCCACCGCGCCGGTGGTGGCGCCGCCGTCGACAGACTCACCCCTGGCTGGTGACCCTTGGCCGACGGTGTCGGTGTCGTGGTAAGCCAGGCCTTCACCGCCGACGTCGTAGTGCTCGAACTGGATCCGGCTGCCGTCGGCGATCTGGTTCGGCACATTCTGGAACGGCGCTTGTGACGTGGCGACCTGCTTGCGGACCAGCACGACCCAGTCCTGCGTGGTGTTGTTAGGGGGCAGGCCGACGCCAACCACACCGCCACCGGACACGCTGGTCACGGTCCCATCCTGCAAGGCGCCGCCGTTACGTGGATCGAACCATTTGACTTCGAACGTGCCGGTCGCGCCGGCCAGGTTCATGCTGGTCGTCCCGCCGTTCTTCAGGTAGGCCACGTAGACTTCACCGGGCTTGTAGAACCCGTAATCGTTCGTGGCTGTGGAGATCGCATCATCGGGCTGCATCTGCCAGAACGGGATGTTGTTGTCGTTGAAGAACTGAAGCGCGTAGCGGGTGTAATCCCACCAGTTGTCACGGCTGCGGAAATCGTTGAGTGTGAGGTCGGAGTGAGCGTGGGCATAGCCGAAGTACCATTCGTTGCCGGCGCCGCCAGCCATGAGGGTGCCCCACAAGGCGTTCTTTCTGCCGTCTTCATGACTGTTGCCCGCGTCGTTATCCGGTCGAAGGGCGTGCTGTGCGTCGCCCGGCTCATCAACGGCGACGACCCAAGGCTTGCCGGCGTTGGTGGACTTGTTGACCCAGGTCAACGTGTCCCCGTGGACCTGGCTGAAGTCGGCGTTGCTGGTCTGCAGCGAGGCCCCGGTCAGCTTCGACGCATTCCCCAGCAGCGGGTCATACACGGCATCTTTCTGGTTGGGGAACGTGTGCAGCACGATGTGATGACGGTACGGGTCGTTGTCATAGAAGAACTGGGCAAAGTCCTTGCGCTGCTGGGTGGTGTTGGTGTTTTCCTCACCGAGGTTCCAGTTCAACGCCAGGTGATGGCTGAAACGTGCGATCAGTTCACGGTAATAGAGTCGGCGTTGGGTTCCCAGCGCACCGCCGTCCAGCAACTGATCGTTTTCGGTTTCCTGCGTCTTGAAGTGCAGGTACATGCCTTTCGTGTCGGCGTGCTCAAACACCTTCTCCCACTGATCCAACCGTGACACGTCCATGCGCAGGCGTTCGTTGTAGTCCGTGTACATGAACACGTTCTGGTCGTCGCCCGTGATGTTCATGGTCAGGAAGGAGAAGGCGTTGAGGCCTTCCGACGCCAGGTAATTGATCGCTCCGATCAGGCCCTTGCCGTCGTCCGGAACGGTGTCGGCATCTTCACTGTCCCAGGTCGGATCGCCGGGCTGCCAGTCCGCGACGTGGGGCTGCCAGTCCTTGATCAGGTTGTCCTTGTTCCCATCCGACTTGAACGGCCCGTCGAAGTCGGCATAAGCCAGCAGGTTTTCCGGGGCGTCGGGCCCCTGCTTGAGGAAGTATTCGCCGGTTTCAGCGAATTGCAGGTAGCGCTGGCCGACGTATTCAAGGCGTCCTTTGCCGCGCAGGTCGATGCCGGTCTTGTCCGTCGGCGCGACTGAGAAGTTGCCTGATTCACCGTCGAAGAACCCGGCCGACACCCCGGCCATCGGGTCGGTGGCTACCGCGATGTTCCCGCCGGTTCGGAAGGAAGCGCTGAACGTCCATTCGCCGATCTCATCCGGGGCGAAGTGCACGCGCCAGACCCGGCCGCTGGTGGCGTGGGTGTTGCCGGCATCACCGTCGGCGGCGAAGTAGCCGGGTACGACGTACTGCTTACCGCTTCCGGCATGGGAGAATGTCACATCCAGCCGGTAGTCAGTGAAGGGATTGGGGGTGCCGGATTCATCCAGCAGTGGGCCGTCGAAATCGATCGTGATCTTGTGCCACTTTTTCAGCTCCCCGCTGATGACCGGCGGGCCGGGGATATAAGGTGTGCCTGCGTTCCAATTACCCAGGACTTGTCCGAGGTCCGCCAGCCCGACGAAACCGTCTCCGGTCGGGTCCGCGGCTGGATTGGCGGGGGGAACGTTCAGATTCCAGTTGCCGAGGACAATGTTCAGGTCCCCCACCCCGACAAATCCGTCGCCATTGAGATCTCCTTGCAGCGGTGACCCGCTCAACAGGAGACGATCTTCCAACAGTTCAATACCTGCAGGGGCTGCCCCTCCCTGTGCCCGACCTCCTCGTGCCTCCGCCACTGCGTCTCTCCTTATTATTCAGTTGTGCCTGAACGACCGAACCGGTACACATACTCAGCCTGTCGGCGCATGGCACCGACAGGCGTGGTTCATTCACCCGATGTCTTGCCCCCGAACACAGGTTATCGTTTCAGCCGGCGGGATCCGGCTATCGGTTCAGTCCTGATGGAGGTCTTGCTCAGCGTTTTCGGCTGCGGCCTCGGCGGTTCGTTTGGGTTTTTCCAGTGGCTTGGGGGTGATCTTCAACACCAGAGCCACGTCGCTTGGCAGCGTGTCCGGCAGCGTCACCCGCAACCCGTCGACATCCTGTCGCCAAGCCAGCTCCTTGTCGTGGCCCAGCAAGTGCACCTGTTGTACCCCACCGGGCAGCAGACGCAGGTCCACCGCGAGCGATCGGATCAGCACCTGGCCGTCTTCCGGGATACCCAGCACGGTCGCGTACAGCAGATCACCTTTCCGGGTGAAACGGATGTCGCGCGGGGTGAACTGGTGGCCGTGCTTCTCCTGGAATGTTCCGGTTTTTATCCGTGTCGGGCCTTCCCCGAACACCAGCCAAGGACGCGTCCCGTACACCGCTTCGCCGTGTACCTTAAGCCAAGCTCCGATCTCAAGCAGGATCTGCTGCTGCTCCTCCGGGATCGTTCCGTCGGCACGAGGGCCGATGTTCAGCAGCAGGCAGCCGTTCTTGCTCACGATGTCCACCAGATCGTGGACCAACGAACGGGAGGTCTTGTAGTCCGGCTCACAGGTGTAGCACCAGCTCTTACGGCAAACCGACGTATCCGTCTGCCAGTAGTCCGGACGGATCTCGTCAAGCTGGCCACGCTCGATGTCCCACACGCCGGCGCCCGGAGCGAAGTCCTCTTCCTTGTAGTTGATCGTGACTTCCTTGCCCCAGCGCAAGGCCTGGTTGTAGTAGTGGGCCGCGAACTTGCGACGGTAAGGCTCGAACTCCGGCCAACCAATGCACCAGTCGAACCACACAAGATCCGGCTGGTACTTGTCCACCAGCTCAACGCTTCGATCCAGCCAGTTTTCAAGAAATGCCTCGTCGGCTGGCTCGTCGGGGTCGTGCGGTCGGCTGTACAGGCCCGCGTAAGCCGGGTCCACTGTGTCGAACTCGTCGTCGTAGGTGAAGAACCGCCAGTTATACGCCCGGTGGCTGGATACCCCGAAGTGGAGCCCTGCTTCTCGCAAGGCCTCGCCCAAGTCCCCTACCAGGTCACGCTTGGGCCCCATCTTCACCGCCGTCCACGGAGATCCGCTGTAGTCGTAGAGCGCGAACCCGTCGTGGTGTTCGGCTACGGGTACCACGTACTTCGCCCCGGCGTCTTTGAACAGTTGGGCCCATGCCTTCGGGTCGAACTTCTCCATCGTGAACTTCGGGATGAAGTCCTTGTATCCGAACTGCTTATGAGGGCCGTAGGTCTTGATGTGGTGTTCGTACGCCGGGTTCCCTTTTACGTACATCCACTTGGGATACCATTCGCTGGAAAACGCGGGGACTGAAGCGACGCCCCAGTGGATGAAGATCCCGAACTTCGCATCCAGGTACCATGTCGGCACGGGGTGGCGTTGCAGTGACGGCCAAGTCGGTTCGTAGACCGGTCCCGCCTTTGCGGATCGGGGTTTGGGGGGCACGGTTTGAGTGATCTGAGGTTCCAGTGTCGACATCGCGGCGGGCTTCCTTGTACTGAACGAACATTCCACAGCGGCCATACCCCGCTGTTGGCCCCACTCCCCATACCGCAAAGGGTGATGATCCTTGCTTAAGTATGTTATCATGGTATCCTTCAAAACGCCAGTGATTGGTTTAATATCTTCAGCAAAAAGAGAAAATACCCCCTCATGCGAGAATGTCTCAATTTCAACTTTGATTGGCGGTTTCACCGTGGCGATATCACCCGGCGAAACTGGCAGGGAATCCACGAAGACCGGTTCGAGGCGGCGGAATGGCTCAAGGCGGGGAACCACGGCCCGTCGAAGCCCGGCTACCCGGACGGCGACTGGCGACGGGTCGACCTGCCGCATGACTTCGTCATCGAAGGCGAGTTCACGCAGGACGCCAACCTGGTCCAAGGCTCGCTGCCGAAGGATGTCGGCTGGTACCGCAAGACATTCAGCCTGCCCGCTGAAGACCAGTGCAAACGCCTCTGCCTGGAGTTCGATGGGGTGTACCGGGACTGCCAGGTATGGGTAAACGGACATTTTATCGGACGTCACCTCAGCGGTTACACCAGCTTTGCTTTCGATATCACGGATGTCTGCCGGTTCGGAGACCTGAACTGCGTGGCGATCCGGGCGGATGCCAGGGAGTATGAATTGTGGTCTTACGAGGGGGGCGGGGTCTACCGGGATGTCCGCCTCGTGAAAACACACCCGGTCCACATCGGGCATTGGGGCACATATGTCCGGGCGGACCTGCCGGAATCCGGCGACGGACCGGCCGACCTGACGGTGCAGACCACGGTACGAAATGACCTGGACCAGCCTGTCTCCGCGGCTGTCGCGCTGACGGTGGTGGACGCGGCGGGCAATGAAGTCGCCAAGGCCGAGCACCCCATTGAAATCAACGCGTACGGCGAAACGACCCGGGAGCAGGGATTGACGATCGCCCACCCTGAGCGGTGGGAGCTGGACCGACCTTATCTGTATCGCCTGATCAGCAAGGTGGTGATCGACGGCCACCCGGTGGATGAAACGGAGACGTCGTTCGGCCTGCGAACACTCCGCTTCGACTCGGAGACGGGTTTTTACCTGAACGGCAAGCCGACCAAGCTCAAGGGGGTCTGCAACCATCAGGATCATGCCGGGGTCGGCATGGCGATCCCGTACCGACTCCAGGAATGGCGGGTCGAACAACTCAAGAAGATGGGCTGCAACGCGATCCGCACATCTCACAATCCCCCCACTCCTGCGCTGCTGGATATCTGTGACCGGCTGGGCGTGATGGTGATGAGTGAAAACCGCCTGCTGGGAACCAGTGAGGAGATGCTGGGCCAGTTAAGTGACCTGGTCCGGCGCGATCGCAACCACCCGTGCGTTTTTGCCTGGTCGCTGGGCAACGAGGAGATGGTAGTCCAGCATACGGAGATCGGCGTTCGGCAGATGAAGCGGATGCAGGACCTGTGTCACAGCCTGGATCCGAGCCGGCCTGTGACATACGCGATGAACTGCAATTGGAACGAGATTGCTGATTTTCACCACGAGATGGGGTTCCGGCTGGACGTCTTCGGCGCGAACTACGTCTGCCGTAAGCCCTACGACGTGGACGGCAAGCTCTACGACGAGTTCCATGCCAAGTACCCGGACTGGCCGATGCTGGGTTCGGAGACGGGCGGCTCGGCATCGGTACGCGGGCTATATCAGGCGGAGCCGACGGACCCGCCTGTCGAACTGGAGAAAAGCGCCTTCTGGCGTAACCCGAAGCGCAAGGATCTGGTGAGCGCCTATGGCGAAACATGCACGCCATGGGGCGACACGGTCGAAGTGACCTGGAAGGATTGCGTGAGTCGGCCTTTCATGGCCGGGACTTTTCTGTGGACGGGCTTCGATTATCGAGGTGAGACTTACCCGCACCGCTGGCCGGCGGTCATCACCAGTTACGGGCTGATGGACTTATGCGGTTTCCCTAAGGATGCATGCCATTACTACCGCGTCTGGTGGAATGACGAGCCTTCGATCCACCTGTTTCCACACTGGGACTGGCGTGGACGTGAGGGTGAAACGATTGAGGTGTGGTGCTACTGCAACTGTGCTGAAGTGGAGTTGCTTTTGAACGGCCGATCGTTGGGTCGCAAGCCGATGCCGCCGTATGAGCACGTCGCGTGGGAAGTGGCTTTTGAGCCGGGCAAGCTGGAAGCGATCGGCTACGACTCGCAAGGTAAGGCCGTGGTGTCATGTCATCATCAAACGCCTTCGAACCCGGCGGCGGTGTCCTTGAGTGCTGACCGGAACACCCTGCGAGCCGACCGCGAGGACCTGGCTGTGGTGACGGTACGGGTCGTCGACGACGAGGGTCGCGCGTGTGACAACGCGGATCACCTTATCCATTTCGACGTGGAGGGGCCGGGACGGATCATCGGTGTGGGGAACGGCAACCCGTTCAGCCATGAGCCGGACAAGGCCAACCACCGACGGCTCTACCACGGGCTATGCCAAGTGCTGTTGCAGACCACTCATGATGCGGGCGAGATCAAGCTGATCGCTCGGTCAGACGGGCTGAAGCCCTGTGAACTGACCCTGCAATCTCAGCCAACGTCCGGCTTGGCGTGGGTTGCGTCGGTTGATCCCTCGGGCGATCAGGAGGATCTGGATCAGGTTGCATCGGCGGTGGACAACGCGCTGTGATCGGCGGCAGATCGTGGACCACCAATAACCCAATGCAACCTGACTTATGCGTAGCGGATTTTGAATGCCCCGGGGCTGGTTGGGATCGCCCCATTCGCCGGTGGCCTGGCTGAAGGATTCCTCGGCGTTATGGATATACCGCCCCATCGCTTCACGGACGGCGGCGAGGAATGATTTGAGATCTTTCTCCTCACCCTCGGCGACGAGTTCGACCCGGCCGTCGGGCAGATTCATCACGTAGCCGGCTACCGCATAATGATGGGCGACGTTGACCGTGGTGTAGCGGAATCCCACCCCTTGGACTATTCCGGAATAGTGAACCGTGGCTCGACGCTTCATGACTGGCGGTCCTTTGTGTTGCCGCCACTATCGACACCCCGGGCTGCCCGAAGCAGACTCAATACTGGATTAGTCCTGCTGCAGGGCTTGTAGTTCTTCGTCCGGGATATCAAAGTTGGCGTGAACTTTCTGCACGTCGTCGTGGTCTTCCAGTGCCTCGATCAATCGCATGACCTTCTCAGCATCCTTGCCGGTGCAGGACACGGTGGTCTGTGGGATCATGGTGACGCCGGCTGATTCGATGGAAAAGCCTGCGGTTTCGATGGCTTCACGGACGGCGAGATAATCGCTGGGTTCACAAGTGACTTCCCAGCTTTCGTCGGCATCGGCAATGTCCTCGGCACCCGCTTCCAGAGCCACGCTCATGAGCTTTTCCTCGTCGGCGCCTTGTTTGGCGACGAAAAGCTGGCCTTTGCTCTGGAAGTTGTAAGCCACGCAGCCGGACGCGCCGAGGTTGCCGCCGTGCTTTTCGAAGATTTTTCTCAGTTCGGGGACGGTGCGGTTCTTGTTGTCGGTCAGGCAATCGAGCATGATTGCGACGCCCCCAGCGCCGTAGCCTTCATACACAACGGACTCGTAATTGTCGCCCTCTGTCTTGCCGGAGCCCTTGGCGATCGCCTTCTCGATCGTGTCCTTGGGCATGTTCTGGCTTTTGGCCTCGTCGATGGCGTAGCGGAGTGCGAGGTTGGCGTCGGGATCGGGCCCGCCCATCTTTGCCGCCACGATGATCGCCCGGGAACACTTGCTCCAGATCTTGCTCCGCTTGGCGTCCTGTCGGCCCTTGCGGTGCTTGATATTCGCCCATTTACTATGACCAGCCATACGTTACTCCAAGGTGTCCGAGTTGGGCATTGTAGCAAGCCTTAGCCCACCCCCAAACGCCAAGGGCTTGCCGTCGATGCCCGGTCCGGGAGTTATGGCTTCTGTCCCGGATTACTCGGTGTCTGATTCCGAAAACCGGTCATCACGGATAAACCCGGCCAGGAGTGTCTCGACGTACAACCCGATCGACCAGGCACTGACCACGCAACAGGCAATCGCGAGGATGGCGTTGCCCAGCACAAGGCAGGCCACCGCCCCGGCCAGCGTGAGCAAGCCGCAGACCAACAGCGTAAAACGGATGCCCTGTCCTTTTTCACCGAGGAATGATCTCATGTGGGTACCGTTGAACGTATCTTGAAATCCTTGACGTGCAGTTCGGCCCGCCTGACGCCTTGCCAGGTATTGGTCTTCGGCTCGAACAACAGGTCCACAGCCACCCCGGCCGGGAGACGTGGGGCCTCATCCCCCATACCGAAGGCCACGGCCCGAAGCGGTCGACCCTGGATGGTGAGCGACATCGACAGGTGCTTGCCGCCGTTACCCATCCGCTGGGCCGGGCGGGTGAGGACGGCTTCTCGGAGCAGCAGCCGTGGGGTCGGGTTGCCTCGGCCGAAGGGGGCGAGTCGTGACAACTGATCAAACACGTCCAGTGAACAATCCTCTACCGATACTTCGGCATCGACGCAAACACGGCGTACCAGGTCATCCTCGCCGTGCATCCCGTTGACTTGATCGATCAGGGCTTCCCGGAAAGGGTCCACCTGATCCACCGGCAGGGTCAGCCCGGCGGCCATGGCGTGGCCTCCGAACTTGTCCATAAAGCTGCTGCAGGTGGTGAGTGCTTCGATGATCGAGACGCCGTCCACACTGCGAGCCGAGCCTTGGGCTGTGCCGTTTTGATATCCCAGGACAACGGCTGGCCGGTGGTAGGCGTCCACTAATCGGCTGGCGACGATACCGACCACGCCCGGGTGCCAATCTTCTCCACCGACGACGATCGCGCGACGATCGGGATCGGCGTAGCCTCGGTCTTCAATCATGCGCATCGCCTGCTCGGTGATCCGCTGTTCGGTGGCCCGGCGTTTATCGTTTTCCGAGGTCAGGAACCGGGCCAGCTCGGTGGCGCGGAGGCCGGTGGCCGTGGTCAGCAGTTCCAAGGCGTCGCGTGCGTGGCCCATCCGGCCACAGGCGTTGAGCCGGGGACCGAGGACAAACCCAACGTGATAAGCGTCGATCTTTTCATCCCGCAGCCGAGAAACGTCAATCAGGGCGGCCAACCCCTCGATGGGTGTCTGCTTGATCCGTCCCAGCCCGTAGGCGGTCAATACACGGTTTTCATCGATCAGGGGAACGACATCGGCAACCGTACCCAACGCGGCCAAACTAAGCAGGTCCACCATCAGGTTTCGGAAACGATCGGGCAGCCGATCGGACCCGGCATACTGACGCGCGAATTGCCAAGCTAATTTGAACGCAACGCCGGCACCACAGAGGTGCGGGCAGGGATACAACGATTGATCGGTGTTGGGTAATGCGGGGTGTACCAGTGTGTACGCTTCGGGCAGGTTGGCAAGATCGAAGTGGTGATGGTCCGTGATGATCAGGTCGATGCCACGATCTTTAGCCACCCAGGCCGGCTGCACGGCGGTGATCCCGCAGTCAACCGAAACGATCAGAGGCGGTGAAGGCGAATCGTCAATGATGTTGTGAATCGCATCACTGTTCAGGCCATAGCCTTCATCGAGGCGGTGCGGGATGTAGGTGCGGACGTCGGCGTCGGCAAGCCGTAGTGTGTGCCAGAGGATCGCGGCTGCAGTTACGCCATCAACGTCGTAGTCGCCGTAGATCACGATGGGCTGATTGTCACGAACTGCCTGAGCGAGTCGCTCCGCGGCGGAAGGAACACCCGGCAGCAGAGCCGGGTCATGTAGATCATTTAATTTAGGCTGGAGGAAGCGTCGGGCGTCTTCGATGAACGGGTCGAGGTCCTCGGTGTGGTGTCCGTTGTCAGGCATTGTAGATCGGTTGAGCCGCTGCGCCAGGATGCGGGCAACCACGGGCTGAATGCCCAGCTGGCGAATGAGCTTTTCTACATGGGATTCCGGGGGCCCGCCGATGGCATGGGGTAGAACCCAGCGGTAGCGGTGGCCGGCCTCCTGCATCACGTCCAATGCCTCCTGCATGCTGACATGATAGCGAGAGTCCGGCCGGACCGAACCCCGGCTATACTTCCCGAAGCCACCATCACCATCAGTTCAAGGATCGATCACGGATGATCACCAGAGCCTACGCGATCGCAGGACTTAAGAGTATGACGATCTGCGGTCGTGTGCCCGGCATTCTGGTGGGTTTGGGCGTATTACTGACCGGATGGCTGACGGGGTGCGAACCGGTACCACCGGCCCGACCGATTCCACAGTCTCGCCCACCTGCCGGTGTATCAACGGAAGTTGGAGCCCCGGTCGTCAAGCGGATCTCCCTGCCCCATATCGCCACCATCCGGACAGAGCCCAAGTTACACATCCGGATCGGAAGCAACCTAACCCGTGTGGAGTTGCGATCTGATGGCGGATTGAAGGTCGGACCGACCGGATCGGATTTCGGTCAACATGCCCGACTGCTCGGGCCGGAAGTTGTGATCACGGGTCGGCCCGGCTCGTTTACGATCGTCGGCCACGGCAGGCAGGCGATTCGTTGGGCATTGCCGGAGCTGATGGTGATGCCGGTACGTGCGGGCGATGCGATCCGTTTTCAGAACCGCGTTTATCCCGGGACGATCGTGCTGGCTGAGGGTACGGACACCCGTAACCGACCAACCGGCAAGATCGACGTGGTGGAACATGTCGGGATGGAAACGTATCTGCCCGGCGTGATCGAACGCGAGCTGTACGGGTCATGGGATACGGAGGCGTTTCGTGCTGCCGCAATTGCGGCTCGGTCATACGCGATTTTTGAAGCGTCATTGAACACACATCGGCACTACGATCTCGAATCGACCACCGCCAGCCAGGCATATCTCGGGCGATCGTCGCACCCCAAGGCCGTCGCTGCGGTCAGGCAGACACGGGGACACGTGCTGTCCTACCAGGGCCGGGTCGTGCCGGCGTTTTACTCCAGCGCCTGCGGCGGGACAGGTCAGGATGCGACCGCGGCGTTTACTTGGCTACCGGGCTTGCCTGACATCGAGCCATTGCGTGGAAGACGACATGGGGACTTTTGTCGAGGCAGCGCCAAGTTTCGGTGGGGGCCGGTTACACGCCAAAAGACCACACTCGTGCAGCGTATGCGCCAGTGGGGCAAGAAGGAAAACCACCCGATACGCTTATTGACCGGGCTTCGGGATGTCCGCATTACCCGAACCAATGCGGCGGGCAGACCAACGGCTTTCACGGTGTATGACACCAACGGCAGTCGCTATACGCTGGGACCCGAGCAATTCCGATTTGCTTGTAACGAGTCAGGCCCGGGGCTGCCAAAACCGGATAAGACCAAGACGCTTTACAGCAGCCATGTCCGTGTGAAGGTCAACCCAACCACCGTGATCTTTTACGACGGCCGGGGCTATGGCCATGGTGTGGGGCTGTGCCAGTTCGGCATGCAATCCTTGGCCCTCCAGGGATACAACGCGTACTCGATCCTGTCTTACTACTATCCCGGTGCGCAGGTCGTCAAAGCGTATCCCTGACTTCAATGCGGGTGCTTACAGCTCCTGCTGATTCGGGTCGGGTCGTGGCTGGCGACGCATGGCCTGATTGATCTGCGTAGCCATCGGTTGCGGGATGGTCGGGATTGTTTTGAGCTTCCAGTTGTCCATATCGAAGCAACCGGTGATATGGTTCACCGCCTCCTCCACGCTATCAGTGACGTGGAACAGGTCCAGGTCTTCCGGGCTGATGTTCTGGTAGCGGTTGAGCATGGTCTCACGCATCCAGTCCACCACGCCGTCCCAGAAATCATGCCCGATGAGCATGACGGGGAACGGGTCGATCTTGAGCGTCTGAATCAGCGTGATGGCCTCGAAAAACTCGTCCATCGTGCCGAACCCGCCGGGGAAGCATATGAAGCCGCAGGCATATTTCACGAACATGACCTTGCGGATGAAGAAGTAGCGGAAGCTGAGCTGATGGGTCTGATACTCGTTGGGATCCTGCTCCATAGGCAGGTCGATGTTCAAGCCGACGCTCTTTCCGCCGGCCTCGAACGCGCCCTTGTTGGCGGCTTCCATGATGCCGGGCCCCCCGCCGGTGATCACCGCCAGGTCGTTTTCGACGATCCGCCTGCCACACTCGACCGCCAGTTGGTAGATGTGATCGCCGGGCCTGGTTCGCGCGGAACCGAAGACGGTCACGGCGGGTCCGACCTCGCTCATCACCTCGAAGCCGTCGACGAATTCCGAGAGGATGCGGAACAGTCGCCAAGTCTCCCGGCTGAGCGCGGCCTCGCGATCGATCATTTTCTTGTGATGGTTGTTGCCGTTGCCGTTTCCCATAGGATCCTCCTGACTCCCCGCATTTCCCTGCCCGCTGAATGCGGATTCACGAATTCATATCGGCGGTCTGCTGACACAAAAAAACCGGCCGGGCTGAGTGCTCCGGCCGGTGTCATAACACTTGCGTGCGTACGCCCGGCCGGTCAGGCCGCAGCGGTCGAGTTTTCCAGGCCGGCCTTGGCCTGATCGACAATCTTGTCAAACGCGGCGGGGTCGTGGATGGCGACCTCGCTGAGCATCTTCCGGTTCAGCGCGATGTTCGCTGCCTTAAGCCCGGCGATGAACCGGCTGTAACTGATCCCCCGCATCTTGCAGGCGGCGCTGATCCGGGTGATCCAAAGCTGGCGGTAATCACGCTTGATCAACCGGCGGTGTTCGTAGGCATACACGCCACCCCGGACAACAGCTTCCTTGACGCGTCGCCATTGGGTACGGCGGGCACCACGGTTGCCCTTGGCTTTCTTGAACCAACGAACTTTAGCTTGTCGGCGGGCTGCGCCTTTGCGTGCTCTTGGCATCGCTGATCTCCTTCTACGCGACGGCGGGGGTTGGCTTCACGTCTGCCAACACTTGTCTTGCCCGGCTCGCAGTATCACTTGCAGGAATGATCTATATTCCCGAACCGTTCAGGAACGTTTAATCATCAACGGGGGTCAACGGCCGATGCAGCATCGCTTCAAGCCGTTTGATGTCGCCCCGCTTGGCGAGGAACTTCTTCCGCTTATGTCGTTTCTCGTTGCCGGACGAGCCGCTGTTGAGGTGGCTGGTGCCGGACTTACGGAACTTGACCTTGCCCCGGGCGGTGATCTTCGCTCGCTTGAGCAGGCCTTTGTGTGACTTGAGCTTAGGCATGGTCGGTTTTCCGGGCTTGGGTTTCTGGAATCCAACGGCTGAAACGCCACCGCAGTGACCGCTTAGCCGAGCTAGGCATTGTACCGCGGGCGTGGTTAAACGCAAAGCAGCGAGTCATCCACGGGGTGCCCGACCACAAGCCCTGGTAGCAACAATCATTTACCAAACAATAGTTTAAGGCGATTCAACTTCCACCAGTGACGGGTCGGTCTGCTCCGAAGGAACTGAAGGTTCGGGTACCGACGGTGGATTTAGACTGTCATCCTGCCCGGGGCTGGTGGGTGTCGTCGTTTCCGGGGTGTCGGCGGGCTTGATCACGACCTCCACACGGATCAGCTCCGGACCGGGGCGCCGCAGAGCCAGGGTCCGGCAGCGGCCCGGCTTGTGAAAGACAACCCCCGCCTGGGGGAGTAATTCATCGAATGGTTCGCCAGAAGGCACACCCTCGACAAACACCTGCCAAGCCCCGTCCAGTAATCCCACGTAAGCCAGGTGCTCTGCTGTCGGGCTAAAAGTCAGGTGATCAGCACGGTCGTACTCTCCCAGCACCTCTCCGTCGCGCACGACGACTGAACGCCCTAATCGTTCCGCGAGGTAAGCCAGGTGTTGCCCGTCAGCACTGAACGTCAACGACTTCACATCAATCGCATCGTAAGCCGGCTGTGTGACGTGGTTGCCGGGTGCCGTGTCTGAACCGGGCGATGTGATGATGGGCTTCTCCCAGACATGCCAACCTTGGGAAGTCCCTGCCACGCAGACCAGCCGATCTCCTGACGGGCTGAAGCGGATCCCGCTGACAGCTAATCGCGGGAAGTCAGCAAGGGGTTTGCCATCGAGAAATACCGTCCAGCCGGCGGGTTGATGGACGGCATAAGCCACATGTCGGCTGTCCGGGCTGAGAAGCAGGCTCCCCTGCCCGATAGATGCATAACTCCCGACCAGCCGGCCTTGGAACGCGACGTGCCAAAGGCCGTCCCGCTTATACGTTGCGGCCAGTGTCTGCCCGTCCGGACTGAGGATCAGTTGGCCCGGTTTTTCTGCCATCAGACCCGCAACAGGCTTGTGATTGCGGATAACGCGCCATACAAAATCATCGCCGAGTGCCCAATAAGCAAACACACGGCCGTCGGCACTGACCGCGGGAGATGAGTGGATCATGCGGAATCCGGGCCCGGCGGTGTGACGGTCAGCAACGTGATAACGACCGGCACGCAGTGCGACGTAAAATGTGCTTGGTCCGGCTTCGGCGGTGACGACCGGACCGACGATTCGATCCCAACCCGGTCCCGGGTCGCCGTTAACCATCATGTGCCATTGATTACCGATCTTTGCCGGGTAGGCCAGCACCGAAGAGTCCGGCGTGAAAGTCAGGCGTTCCGAATCGACCTCGTCGCAAACGGGATGCGTCCAGTCACATTCAACCACGAAACGTTGATGTTCCTCCCTCGCCAGGTAGATCATGCGCCGGCCGTCGGGACTGAACCGGACGGGTGTGACCGGGTCGTAGCCGTCCCACCTTTTCCGGTTGAGCATCATCACCCAGCCGTCGTTGTTGCAGACAGTGGCAACCGATTTTCCGTCGGGAGAGAGGGTCGGATCGGTGGCCCGGTCGATGCTCAGCATGTTGTCACTGTTCAGAGCGATCCCCTCGCGATCCAGTTCGACGCCGAAGCGATGACGGTAGGCCACGGCAGACAGATCGGGGCTGACGGTCAGGGAATCGGCCAAGAGGTAACTGTCCGGCCGGGGCAGCTTGATGGGCACCACCTGGGTTCCCAGCTTGAACCGGGGCGGATCGGCTTGTGGAGGCTTGACTTGGACCGCCTGTGGTGGCTCCGGAGGCAGTTCGGCGTCAGCTCGGGGATAACCGCCCAGCAGGCAGAAAGCTGTAAAACACAGGATGACATGGGTGAGTCGGGCCATACAGGTGTTCCTGAGCAAGGTCGGCGCAGGGACCGGGCGATGCCCCGGCAGGGTGTCCCTGATGAGATATCGGCCGAATCCCGGGGGGGCTTGGGCCGGTGACGGGTTGCCGGGGTCGGGGGGTGGCGGTAAGTTACTTTGCTCACGTAATAAGAAGGTGGTCCCATGAAAGTTATCTGCGATCGTGGATCTCTGGTCGAGGCATTGAACGTGATCGGGGGGGTCGTGGCATCCCGCACGCCCCGCCCGGCGCTGACCTGTGTCAAGCTCAACGCCGCCAAGGACACCCTGAGCCTGTCGGCAACCGACGGCGAGGTGTCGTTGCGGCTGAGCACCAACCGGGTTGAGTGCGCCCAGCCGGGTGAGGCACTGATCCCTGCCGACAAGTTCCAGCAGATCGTCCGGGAATCGATTGATCCGACGCTCACACTCGAAACCGAGCAGGACGTGGCGTTGATCACCGGGCAGGACTCGAAGTTCAAGGTCTTCGGCCAGCCGGTCGCGGACTTCCCGCCGATCCCCCAATTCAAAGGCGACCCGGACTACGAAATCTCGGCTGGCGAACTGCACCGACTGATCGCCATGACGATCTTTGCGACCGCGAAGGAAAACAGCCGGTACGCGATCAACGGTGTGCTGATCGAACGTGACAAGAAGAAGCTGGCTGTGGTCGCTACGGATGGTCACCGGCTCGCTTTGGCGAAAGGTTCCTGCAAGGCTTCCGGTGACGGCGCCGCGTCGGCGATCGTGCCAACCAAAGCCCTGAACCTGTTGCTTCGCCTGTTCGACGATGCGGACCAGACCGTGCGTGTAAAGGTCGCAGACAGCCAGATCCTGTTTGCCACCGACAACGCGGAACTGGCTTCAAACCTGGTGGACGGAAACTTCCCGCCTTACAAAGACGTGATCCCCAAGGATGGCGACAAAAAGGCGTCCGTCTCGACCGACCTGTTCATCAGTGGTATCCGTCGGGCAGCCCTGCTGACCAACGAGGAATCCAAGGGCGTAAGGATGTCATTTGCGCCGGACGGCCTGACGCTCCGTAGCCGGGCCCCAGAGATGGGCGAAGCCGAGATCAACGTGGAACTGGTGGAATACAGCGGCGACCCGTTGGAGATCGGCTTCAATCCCAGCTACCTGCTGGACGCCCTGAAAGTCGTGGATGAGAATCAGGTCCAACTGGAATTCAACGCCCCGAACAAGCCGGGGGTGCTGAGGACCGGGCCGAACTTTTTGTACGTCATCATGCCGGTCAGCCTCCAGTAGACAGGGCCCCGGCACGGAAAGCCGGCCTACACTATCGGTGTGACTTGGTGGGAGCATCGCCATGCCTGAGACCTTTGGATGGACCGACATCGAGGAGATCGTGCTGGCACTGGACGAGGCGTACCCGGATGTGGACCCGTTGAGCGTCCGATTCACGGAATTGAAAAAGATGGTTGAGGATCTGGAAGACTTCGAGCCGGAACCGGGCCACAACGTCAACGAACAGATTCTTGAAGCGATCCAAGCCGGCTGGCATGAAGAAAGGCAGGAACAGGCAGCCCTGGACCGGGACGAGGACGATGACGAGGGCATCCACTACGAGCCGAACCGCCCGTT
>CAZJCN010000035.1:0-2052 GCA_964544195.1 uncultured Phycisphaeraceae bacterium
GGCATGAACCGCTCCAGGCTCGGCCGAAGCGACTCGGCGGTATCCAACGGGCTGGTCATGCTCGATTCATCATCCAGCAGGAGCCGGACATACTGCGCGTAAGGCCCGGCTTCATCCTGCGCCAGTGTTTTAGCCGCCTGATAATCTCTGAGTCTGAGATGTCCAGCCATGCGTCGGGCTTTCGCCAGCCGGCGGGGGTGATTGGCTCGCAGGTAATACCAGCACCGCTCGAAGATCAATGTCACCGACAGCAGGCTCAGCGCCAGCAACGGCCACATCACCACGCCGCCGCGATCCATCAGGTCAAGAAATGATGCCATCAGTGTGTCGATCACGCGGACAGGATAACACAACCCGCCGTTGGCTTATTCCGGACCCAGTCCGACGGTTGCTCGTCACGCTTCGGCCTTGGCTCGCTGGCGCCGACGGTCCAGTTCCGCTTCCACAGCCGCCACCGCTTCGTCCACCGCCTTGTCGAGGTTGTCATTGACGATGAACACGTCATACACCCCGCAGGTGCGGGCCCGTTCGATCTCGTCCTTGGCCCGGGCGAACCGGCTTCGGATCGTCTGTTCGTCTTCGCGTTGCCGACGACGAAGCCGTTGGAGCAGCACCTCTTCGCTCGGAGGCTCGATGAACATGGCGAAGCTGTCCGGCATGTTCCGCTTGACCTGAATCGCTCCTTCCACGTCGATCTCAAGGATGACGATTCGGCCTTGTCTGAGCGCTTCCTCAACGGGCCGGCGGGGGGTGCCGTAGTAATTCCCGAATACCTCGGCCCACTCCAGCAGGTTACCGGCATCCCGGTGATACTTGAACTGGGCTTCATCGACGAAGTGGTAGTCCACCCCGTCGGTGTCTTCGTGGGTGATCGGGCGGGTGGTCATGGAGACACTGAACACCGCGTTGAGCCTTGCCCGAACGTGGTGGGTGATCGTGGTTTTCCCGACGCCGGAAGGCCCGGAAATAATGACCAGCATGCCGGGGGTGGGGGGTGATTCACTATCCATAACAGACTTATACCACAAGCCGAACAGGGATGATCCGGTGATGTCGTTGTATCAGGCCGGGGCGCCGCTGACCAGGAACAGGGCCGCCATCCGGACGCTCAGGCCGTTGGCTACCTGCTGCAGGATCGCGGCGTTCGGGCCGTCGGCCACGGCGGACTCGATCTCCACCCCCCGGTTCATCGGTCCCGGGTGCATGACCAGCACATCCGGCCGGGCCCGTGCCAATCTTTCTGTTGTCAGGCCGAACTGAGCCGTGTATTCCCGCACACTCGGAAATGCCTGACTGGTCAGCCGCTCGAACTGGATCCTGAGCATGTTCACGACATCCACGCGGGGCAGCACCTCGTCAAGGCTGTGTGAAACCTCGCAACCCAGTTCGGCAAACGCGCCGGGAACCAGCGTCGGGGGACCGACGAGTATGACTTTGGCGCCGAGTTTGGTCAGGCCGTGAATGTTGGACCTCGCCACCCGGCTGTGGGCGATGTCGCCGACGATGGCGACGGTCAGCCCGCTGAAGTCGAATCCATCGGTCCGGTCTTTTCGCTTGGCGATGGTCAGCATGTCCAGCAGCCCCTGTGTGGGGTGCTCGTGCTGCCCGTCCCCGGCATTGATGACCGAACATTTCACATGCTTTGCCAGATGCGCCGCGGCCCCGCTGTGATGATGTCGGCAGACGATGACATCCACACCCATGGCCTCGATGTTGCGGGCGGTGTCGACCAGCGTTTCGCCTTTCGAGACGCTCGATCCTTTGCCGGTCATCTCCAGCACGTCGGCGGATAACCGACTGGCGGCGAGGTGGAAGCTGGCGCGGGTGCGTGTGGAATCCTCGAAGAACAGATTGACGACGACCCGCCCCCGAAGAGCGGGGACTTTCTTGACACTGCGTGTCGAGACGTCTTCGAATCCCAGTGCGGTGGTCAGCAGAAAGCGGATGTCCTCGGCCGAGAGGTCCTCAAGCCCCAACAAGTGATGATGCGGCCAGCGGTATTCCGTTGCCTGGTCAGCCACGCCCGGCCCCTCCCTGTTGTGTGTCGTTCGT
>CAZJCN010000035.1:2152-16359 GCA_964544195.1 uncultured Phycisphaeraceae bacterium
GTATTCCGTTGCCTGGTCAGCCACGCCCGGCCCCTCCCTGTTGTGTGTCGTTCGTGTCGTTATAAATCACCACGCCGTCTTCAGTGTCGGTGGGGCGAACCATGACCTGGACTTTGGCCTGTGGACTGATTGATTCGGGAGATTCACGGGTCAGGTCCAGCGCCACGAAGTCCGGGGCGATCGGCAGTTCCCGCCCCCCACGATCGACCAGAACCGCCAGCCAGACACGCTTGGGTCGGCCAAGGTCCATCAGGGATTGGAGCGCCGCCCGGACCGATCGGCCGGTCATCAGCACGTCATCCACGAGGACGATGTTCAGCCCGTCGATGGGGAAGTCGATCTCGGTCGTGCGGACAACGGGTTGCGGCCCGATCTCCGACAGGTCGTCCCGGTACAGCGTGATATCCAGTGTCCCCACCCGTCCGCCGAAGCGATCGGTTCCGATCTGCTCACCGATCCGTCGCGCCAGCTCATCGCCCCGGCTGCGGACCCCGACGAGCGCCCATTCGCCGCCATCAGACATCGCTTTTTCAACCTGACGCGAAAGCGACTGGATTAACTCGTTGAACCGGTCGCCTTGGGCAAGTATTCGCATGGCCGCATGTTAGCCAAGCCCGCCGACGCTGCAAGCGACCCGGCCGGATGTGTGTAACGGGGCATGATGTCGATGGCACGGTGAGGGTCAGGGATTGGTCAGTAATCGCGTCCGGCTGACCAGTGACTCATCCGCCACGATCCGGATCGGGACCGAGGCTTCGTCCCGGGTTCCTCCGTGCTCGTCAAAGACACGCACCTTCAGGTGGTACTGACCCAACGCCAGATTGGCGGGGAGGGTGACCAGCTGCACCACGAAGAAGTCACGCCGCTTGTTGCGTGACACGTCCACGATCGGCACCGGTTCATGGCTCCAGACCTCGTAGCCGTTGGATTCGTAAAGCTCCAGTTCCTGTTTCAGTCGGACTTCAAAGCCGCTGCCGTCGTTCAGTTCGGTGGGCTGGAAATGATCCAGTTCGACATACACAATCAGTTTCTGCGGTCGGCCGGCTACGAAGGTGCGTTCCGGGAAGGCGTCATACACGCCGTAGCCCTGCACCTTTTCGCACAGCTCGATCCGCCGGATCGTGACCGGTTGCTCACCCAGCACGGCGGTCAGCGTGTCATTCAGTTGCTGTTCATCGATGGTGCCGTCGCCGCTTAGTGCTTGGGCGTACAGGCTTGAGACGGCCCGGTGGTATCGCTGGACACGCTCCTGGTCGGCCGGGGAAAGCGGGGCGAGCATCGACCAGTCCAGCTCGCCATACGGCTGAGCCGCGGCCAGGGTCGCGGCGGCGACGGCCTTGGACAGGTAGCTGTCGTCACTTCGACGGATGGCATTGATAAGCTGTTCAAACGCCTGTCGGGTAGAGAGCTTCTGCACGGCCTGTGTATCGGGATGAGATACCGTGACCACCTGCGGTGTGGTCGGTTCCGACAGATTGGATCCAGCGGTCACGGGTGGTTGTAATGCGTTGGTGTTCGCCCCGACTGCCTGTGATGTCGTTTGGCCGTCTGATGAAGGCTGCGCGGCAGGTTGAATCTTGTGGCTTGTTGATGAAGCCGTCGAGGTTGCCGGTTCGGCGGCGAGGTCACGCCAGAGGATCTCCCGAACCGGTTGGGGCTGGTCAAACGATTGATGAGCCATACCAGACGCCGACGCAACCCGTTCTGCCAGTGCCTGGGCTTCCGCGGCAATGGCTTCGGCTTGCGGGTCATTGTCCGGGGCTTGCGTTGTCTGAGGCGGTGTGGGGACACCGGGCAGAACGGGGAAAGTCCCGCTTAAACTCGCGTCCTGACACCCACCGACCAGCAGGCCGCCCAAGCACAATCCTAATAGACCAAGCGTTTCAACCCTAGAAGTGCGTCGCATCATGCCTCCTGCATCACTTGGGCCATGTCATGCACAGCCGCGGGTTCATCCATGAACCGAAACGAACAATCCATCCGTCTTCTGACGGATCAGGGTTACTTTACCTTATCGGCCAGCCGGACGCAGAAGCATTCGAGATTACGCCGTAGATTCCCGAACCCGCTCTTGGCCAGGCGATCCCCCTCCAGGATGTCGCGGAACACCTCGTCCAATGATTCCGGGCGCATCCGTCGCAACACCCCCATGAACAGGGACTGGTTCGGCCCCCAGAGCTTTAATGCCTTGCCGATGGCCGCGTCAGAAGCCCCTTCATGACGCATCATCGCAGCAACGTTGAGTTTACGCAGCACATCCGACACGTGCCACGTCACCAGCTCGTTCGCATTCCCGGCGACATCCACCAGTTCGTGTAGTTTCTCCAGCAGCCGGCCGGGCGAGCCGGAGGACATGCCGGTCAACAATTCCTGCTGGATCTTCCAAGCCTCTTCATCGCTGCTTCGGCCGACCAGCTCCGCGACCAGGTTGCGGTCGATTTTCTTGCCCGTGTCCACCATCAGCGCCAGCTTGGCCAGCTCGCTGTCCAAGGGCAGCAGGTCCGTCCCCATGCGTTCGACCAGCAGGCCCGCGGCGTCCGGCGTGATCTCCCGGCCATGCTCGGACCGACATCGTTCGATCAGCCAGGCCTTGGCCTGCGGAGCGTTGAACGGTTCGCACTTGATCAACAGCCCGTGCTGCTCGATCAGTTTGTCCAGTTTGCTTTTGCGCCACGTGTCGCAACGCATGACCAGCGTGGCATGATCGACCGGGTTCTGAGCATATCGCTCCATCGCCTCGCGGAAGCCTTCCCGTTTGAGAAACGCGTCAGCGGCGTCCAGCAGCACGATCTTGTACTGCTGCATCAGGGCGTAGCTACGCAGCTCGTCGAGGATGTCCGACAGCGAAGCGGTTTCGCCGTCATAGGTGAACACCTCGACCTCGCCGTGCGCCTGTTCGAGTGCCTGTTTGAGCGATTGCAGGTACTGCTGACGGAGCCAGTACTCCGGCCCGGACAGCACGCACAGTCGGACGTTGCCGTCGAAGGTCGGCGAGGCGGTTTTGGTCTGGCTTTTTCGGGTGCTGGTCCGCTTGGCCACGGGTTATCCTCCGGTCAACACATGAAGCATAACCATGGCCAGCGTCAGCGTCACCAGGAAGCTGCACGTGTCCGTGATGGTCGTCAGCACCGGGCTGGACGCCATCGCCGGATCGACCCGGAGCCGTTGGAGCAGCAGGGGGATGGTCGCCCCGGCCGCCACCGCCAGCACGCAGTTGATCGTGTACGCCGTGGCCACGACGGCCGCCATCGGCAACAGCCCCACGTCCGCCTGTTGCGATTCGACCCAACCCAGTCGCAGCGAAACCCAGCCGAGGCAGCACGCGACCCCGCCCAGCAGCACACCGATCAACATCCCGTTGAGGAGGCCCACACCGATTTCCCGGCTGCAGACCCGCCACCAGTCGGCCGGCCGAACCAGACCCAAAGACAATTCCCGGATCGATACCGCCACCGACTGATTGCCCGCTGCGCCGCTGAGGTTGGCGACCAACGGCAAGACCACCGCCAGCAGGGTCAGCTTGTGGATCAAAGGTTCGTAGAAAAGGATGATGACAACAGACATTGCCGACAGAAGCACGTTCGGCAACAAAAACGCCGCACGCCGGACGGCACGAACCCGCGCCGGCATCGAACGCAGTTCTTCACCGGCGATGATACCGCCGAACTTCATCAGGTCTTCGTTGGCGTGTTCGCTCAGCGCCTCCTGTACCGCCGAGCGTTGCACCACACCCACCAGCCGATCCCCGCTGTCCACGACCGGCACCACCGAAAAGTCGACGCGGTCGAACAGGTCTTCCAGATCGGCCAGGGTCGTGTCAACCGTCACACTCAGGGGGTTGCGGATCTTCAGATCACTAAGCTTGCGGCCGGGCGGCGCCATGACCAGGCTCCGCATCGTCACGACCCCCTTGAATCGGCCGATCCGGTCGATCAGGTAGGCGAAACGGACTTCGTATTCGTTGTACTTCTCCGCGTTCCGCCGAAGGTCCGCGATCACGTCGTCCACGTCCTGATCCTCCTGATAGGCCAGGTACTCCGTGATCATCAATCCGCCGGCGGTGTCTTCGTCGTATTGCAGACGTCGGCGGGCGTCCTCGGCCTCCTCCGGGTCCATCTGCTCGAGGATGGCTTCGGCGTCTTCGTCCTCCAGTTCGGCAAGCACGTCGGTCTGCTCGTCCGAGTCCATCTCGTCCACGATCGCCGCCGCCACAACCGGCGGAAGCTCCTCGATCATGTCCGCCGCGTGTTCGTCGGAGAAGTGCTCCATCAGGTCCGCGGCGAGGTCCGGGTCCGCCGAGGACAGCAACGACAACATCTGCGTCTGGTGATCCTCGTCCAGCCGACCGATCGTGTAGGCCGTGTCCTCCGGCGGGAGCAGGCGCAGGAAATTGGCGAGATAGGCGCCGTCTCCCGAGTCGATGATCTCGGTCAACTGCTGCGTGGCGTCCACCGTGTTTTGGGTTTCATCCTGAACCATCGCCGGCCTCCTGGGGCTGACGCCCCGCCCGGATACACCTTAACCGATGTAGTCGCGCCAATGTGGCAGTTGTTCGTTGTCCGTCACGTCATGCTGCAAGGGGGTCAGCGTGATGTAGCCCTCGAACAACGCCGCCACATCCGTGCCCGGCTCACGCTCCCGGAAGGTCATCGCGTTGCAGATCTGGTAATGAAACGATCCATCCTCCGCAGGGGTCACTTCGTACTGGTCCACCATCGAACTCATCGAGATCGGGGCCACTTTCATCCCGGCCGGTTCGGCGCCGTGGTCGAGGATCGGGATGTTGATGTTGATGACCGAGCCGGCGGTCAACGGCCCGTCGAGGACCCGCTCGATCGCCTGCCTGGCATACTTGGCGCTGGCGTCCCAACGGATCGCGTCACGGTCCGCGATGTGCTGGCTGATCGCGATCGACCGCAATCCCATGAAGGCCGCCTCTCTTGCCGCCCCCACCGTGCCCGAATACAGGACATTGACGCCGATGTTGGCCCCGGCATTGATCCCGCTGATCACCAGGTCGATCGGTTTCGGCACGAGGTGCGCGATGGCCAGCTTGACGCAATCCGCCGGGCGGGCGTCCACACTCGTTCCGTGATATCCGTCGTTTGAGTCTGTGCCCGGTCTCGGGAACCGAGCGACACGGATCCGCCGATGAAGCGTGATCGCGTGGCTGGTGGCCGACTGAACTTTTTCCGGTGCCACCACGTGCACTTCCCCCAAGCCGGACACAGCCGAGTACAACGCCCGAAGCCCCGGGGCATCGATCCCGTCGTCGTTGGTCAGCAGGATACGCATCAACGGATTGTAACGCCCATCATCGTTTTCAACATCGAACCGGTGGGTCTATGAATACGATCTTCAAGCGTATCGGTTCGGGCCGATCCGTTAACGGGATACGCTTGCCGGTTTCGACCGATCAATGGGCTACCAGTCCAACGTGCCCAGCCAGGCGCGACGCAGGCTGTCCAGATCCGTGTCGAGCACACGTCCCTTGGACGGCGTCCGCAACGTCAGCCTGTCGTGTGAATCGAACGAACCGATGTGCCCGAAGGGGATGTCGGCTTGGCGCAGGTTGCGGATGACCGCGTCAAGGTGATCCGGCTGCACCTCGATCAGGTATCGGCTTGGGGTTTCAGCGAAGCAGGCCGTCGCGGTTTCCAACGCTTCGGGGGCTGGCAGGGCACCGAGGTCCAGGTCCAATCCGACACGGCCGGCAAACGCCATCTCCGCCGCCGCCACGAGCAGGCCGCCTTCCGAGCAGTCGTGTGCCGACCGCACCAGCCCCTCACGGATCAGGCCGGCCACAGCACGGGCAATCGTGGGCCCGAGTTTCAGGTCCACCCGCGGGATACGTTTATCTGTGATATTCCGCGTGACTTGAGCATAATGCGATCCGCCGAGCCGGCTGGTGGTTTTGCCGACAATCAAAAGCAGGTTGCCCGCCGACTTGGCGTCCATCGTGACTGCTTGTCGCGTGTCTTCGACGATCCCCAGCGCGGAGATCAGCAGGGTCTGTGGGATGGTGATGAGTCGGCCGTCCTTCGTGGTGAACTGGTTGCTGAGCGAGTCCTTGCCGGAGACGAACGGTGTCTTGTACGCCATCGCACCGTCGTAACATCCCTCCGCGGCGCGGACCAGTGTGCCCAGTATCTCCGGCGCGTCGCAGTTGGGCCAGCAGAAATTATCCAGGATGGCGATGCGTTCCGGATCGGCACCGACGCACACCGCGTTGCGTACCGCTTCGTCGATCGCAGCCAATGTCGCCCAGTAGGAGTCGCCGTCGTCAGCCAGCCCCCGCTGTGTCGCCTTTTCAGACAGGTTCGGCGAACAACCGACGGACAGGGCGATGCCTTTGTAACTGTGAAGTTTGGGGCGAAGGACCGCCGCATCGGAAGGCCCGTCCTGCTCCGGGCCGACCAACGGCTTGACCACCGACCCGCCTTGCACCTCATGATCGTATTGCCGAACGATCCAGTGTTTGCTGGCGATGTTCGGATGGCTCAGCAACGCCTTGAGGGCATTCTCGATCGAGTCGTCTGCAACCTTTTTCGTCTCGGTATCGGAAGTGGTGACAAACCCGGTTGGCGTCGGCTTCGGCGGCCAGACCGCTTCGCGCACCGGGGTGGGGATGCCTTCATGCAGCATCGGCATCGGCAGACGCCCGACCTCCGTGTCGTGGTAGGTCAGCACGAGTTGTGGCGTGTCGGTGTCATCCTTTTCCCCGAAGTGGCCCATGTCGCACAGCACCACGCCTTCCGACCGGCAGATTTCCTTAAGCCGGTCCAGTTTCTCCGGCGGGACCGACAGCACCATGCGCTCCTGAGCCTCGCTGATCCAGATCTCGGTATAGGTCAGGCCCGCGTACTTCAGGGGTGCGTTTTCGAGCTGAACAAACGCGCCGGTGTTTTCGCCAAGTTCGCCGATCGCGCTGGAAAAGCCCCCGGCCCCGCAGTCGGTCAGCCCGGAATACAGCGGCCCGTCCTCCTGATCGCGTGCCTTGAGGATCGCGTCGAGCACCTGCTTCTCCGTGATCGCGTTGCCGATCTGCACGGCATGAGAAAACTCGTCGGCGTGCGTATCCGTCAGTTCCGCACTGGAAAACGTGGCGCCGTGGATGCCGTCCCGGCCCGTGGCTCCGCCGAGTACGACGATCCGATCACCCGGCCGGGCTTGGCCGAAACACCGGTCCAACGGGATCAGGCCGATGCACCCGGCAAACACCAGCGGGTTGGCGATGTAGTCGTTGTCGAAGTACACCGCGCCGTTGACGGTCGGGATGCCCATCCGGTTGCCGTAGTCGCGCACCCCGGCCACCACCTGTTGAAGGATCCGCTTGGGAGGAATAACGCCCGGTGGGACTTCGGTCACCTCCGGAAACGCCACGCAGAACGTATCCGTATTCGCGATCGGTTTGGCTGCCAATCCGGTCCCGATCACGTCACGGATGCACCCGCCGATGCCCGTCGCTGCGCCGCCGTAAGGTTCGATCGCGGAAGGGTGGTTGTGGGTTTCCACCTTGATGCAAACGCCGTCTTCATCATCGAAACGAACGATGCCCGAGTTGTCTTTGAACACGCTGATGCACCAGTCCCGGTGGGGCAGGGTCTTCATCAGTTCCGTGGTCGCCGCCGCGACAGTGGACTTCAGCAGATTGTCGATGGTCACCGAGCCGTCTTCGTTGATGGTGTGCCCGGGCCGACCCTCGAAGGACAACCCCGCCGCGCGTTCCTTGTCGGCGTCACCAGCAGGGCGGTAGCGCACTGTGGATTTGAGTGTTTTATGGACACAGTGCTCGCTCCAGGTCTGCGCGAATGTTTCCAGTTCGATGTCCGTCGGCTCCCGGCCGATGGCGCGATAATGGTCACGGATCGCGTGCATCTCCGCCAGACTCAGGAACAGGTGACCGTCACGTGACAGCTTCATCAGGGCCTGGTCATCCAGATCCCGGATAGGCACATGGGTGATATTCAGCGAGTATTCGTGCCCGGCTGGGAAACGGTCGGGGTGGAAAGGTCGGGTATGGATGTCCTGAATGACGGTGTTGGCCAGATGAGATTCCGCGAACCGGCGGAGGCGGGCTTCGTCGGGTCGGCCCTGAGATTCATCCAGGTCGAAGTCGTAGCGGAATCCGGTACGGACCTGCACCTGATCGGCCGGCAGGTCGGGGAACATCTCGCAGATGGCGTCCTGCGCGGATTGGGCGACCGGGTCCATGACGCCGGGCTGATAGTGGACTTCGATCATGGCGTGCCGATCGTCCACCGGGGCGGCCCCCAACGTGGCCCTCTGATTCACCGGGTCAGTGAGTAATTCTTCCGCCAGTCGCTTGATCATCGCGTCGGACAGGGGGGCCTGAACGAGGTAAATCCGGGCCTGATGGATGGCCGTTACGCCAGCAAGTTCCTGTTTGGCAACGGATAATAATGATTGGCCGTGCGGGTCCGGCTCACCCTCACGAGGGCGGACCTCCACGCGAAAAACCCGGATATCTTCGGTCGGCATAGCCTGTTCAGCCTCTTCAGTGGCGATCGGGGCGTTCATATACTCTCCAGCGGGGAATCCTGAATACCCGAGCGATGATACGAAATCCTGCTTCACCCTGCTGACGGCGGAGTATGTAAAAAATATCTGTCGGAATGTCAAAAATACTTGACATAACGGCCATGTCTAATATACTTGACACAGAGTCGTAAAAGTTTGACAGATCCGAACGGTGCTTTACCCAATGAAAGGACACCCATGGACACGACCTTTGAAGAACGCAGTGTGATCGTGCAATTGATCAGCCTGACCCTTATTTTGGGGGGGTATCTGGTTGTGGCCGGTATGATGATGTCATCGGGGGTTCAGCCTCTGACCGCGTATCTGCCCCTGTTCGGCGGGGCGGTGGGACTGCTGGTGATCGTCCTGATTGTCGGGCATATCGTGGCGTTGTTCTTCGGCCGACCGGAGCGTCACGACGAACGTGATCGGCTGATCAACTGGCGGGCGGACAGCATCGCATCGCACGTGCTGGCAGGGGGGATCTTGGTCGCGATCATCGGCATGGTGTGTGAGATGGAAAGCGTCTGGGTGGCGCATTTCCTCCTGCTGACGCTGATCCTGCATGAATTGGTCAAGCTTTCGTTACAGCTGATTTTCTACCGGCGGGGGGTGTCCTGATGCCGAAGCAGACCATCCAGATCCGTAACCAGATCCGCACGTTTCGGTTTCACCACAACGAGATGACGCAGCAGGAACTCGCCGACCGGGTCGGCGTGACCCGGCAGACGATAAACGCGATCGAAGGCGGCAAGTATGCGCCTTCGTTGGAAGTGGCGTTTCGGATCGCGCGCGTCTTCGGTAAATCGGTTGACGAGGTCTTTCAGTTTGTCGAGACGGAAGCGGGGTGATCGTGCATCGGATGCGAGCATGCGGACACGATCATTCCCTTACCGGTCGGACTGTCGCTCGGATCAGGCCGGTGCGGGAGGGCAGGTTGAACCAGCCTTCATCTTGGGTATATGCCGTCGTATACCCTTTCGGCTTGGGCAGGTATACCGGACGGCAGGCGGTGTCATACACCGGCAGATACACCCGACCGGCCGAATCCGTGGCCAGTTTCGGATACACCAGTACCAGACGCTGGTCCAGGACCCGGCCTTCCTCCCGGACCCGATCGCAGCCGATCTCCACCCGGTCGAGCTCCAGCCCGGAAACAGATTCACCATTGGGGGTCGTGTAGCGAAGAACAAGCACCTTCGGGGCCAGTTCGATCGCCTGTTGGTACAGCTCTTGGGCGCGTTCGGTGTCGTAGTTCAGTTCATACCAGCGGGCAAGCAGGTACCGGGTATAGAAGGTCGGACTGGCGGCATCGAGTTTCGCCAGCTCATCTCGGCATGATGGTTCTGTGAAGGTCGTGGAACCCGCCAGTTCCGATGCCAACCCGATCGCGTTTTGCTCTTCATCCGACACCGTCAATCCCGGGTCGCGGTAACGGGGTTTGTTGTAGGTGTACTGTGCGTTGGCGACGTTGGGGCGAACCAGCGTGACCGGGATCACGTTCGGGGTCGGCCAATCCTGGCGCTGCGACCAGACCAGCTCGGGGCGATGCGTTTCGATGTGCTGTTCAACACTTTTGAGGGTGACCCATAGGATGCCCAGAAGAATCACGCAGCCTATCGCGGTGCCTGCCAGCACGTATTTGCCGGCAACCTGAGTGCCCGGCACTCGATCCCGGTTTGGTTGGTCAGTCCCGTTCATCCGAGAAGGTTATGCGCTTCCAGCAAGGCTGTCACCTGCGGGATCGGGTCTTTCGGGTTTTCGATGAGGCACGCGTTCCAGCCACGCTGTTCGGCTGCGACGATGTTCGGTTTCGTATCATCGAAGAACAGGATGGCGTTCGGCGGCACGCCGGTGATTGTTTCAACATGCTCGTAGATGCCGGGGTTCGGCTTGCGTTCCCTGACCAGATGGCTGGCGAACCGGTAGTTCAGGCGATCCAGCGGCAGCCCGTTGGGATGGTCGGGGTCCGACATCGCCCGCCAGTGATTGGCGTTGGTGTTCGACAGGCACGCGGTCATGACCTGCTTGTCATGCAACGTGCTGAGGATCGGGTCCAGCCCATCGAACGGGCCTTGCAGCCAGGCATCCCAGATCGCTCTCAACTGTGTCGGCGTCACGCTCAACAGCGGCGCTGCCCGGTTGAAGAACTCCCCCTCCGCCAGTTGTCCGACCTCCTCGGCATGGATCAGCTCGATCAGTTTTTCTAGACGATCGTCGGTCAGGGGATGCGCCGGCGTGACACGCACCAGCTCACACGCATGCTCCCAACTGTCGCACAGACGGATCATGACCCCGCCAAGATCGAAGACCACGAGCTGGATATCGGGGTCAGGCATGAACAAAGCAGGGGGATGATCGGCCCGGGTTTCAGGTCGAAACAGTCGGTTGGGTGATATTTATCCGCGGGTCTGTCCCGTGCCGTAGGCAACCCACTTGTAAGTCGTCAGGTCGTCGGCGCCCATGGGTCCGCGGGCGTGGAGTTTGTCGGTGCTGATGCCGATCTCGGCACCCAGCCCGTACTCACCGCCGTCGGAAAACCGGGTGGAACAGTTGACAAAGGCGTTGGCGGTATCGACCCGCTTCACGAACGCATCCGCCGCATCAAGACGCGAGGTCACGATCGCGTCGGTATGTTGTGAGCCGTAGGTATTGATGTGTTCAATCGCCTGGTCGAGTGAATCGACCACCCGCATCGCCACGATCATGTCGAGGTATTCCTCGAACCAGTCCTGCTCGCTGGCGGGCTTGGCGTCGGGCAGGGCCTGACAGGTCGCGGGGCAGCCGCGGACCTCGACGCCCTTGTCGATCAGGGCCTGACCGATCGTCTTGAGCAGGCCACGATCAGCCGCGTCACGGTGGATCAATATTGTCTCCGCCGCGTTGCAGACGCCGGTCCGTTGAGTCTTGGCGTTGATGCAGATGTCCAGAGCCATCCGGTCGTCGCAGTCCGCGTCGACATACACATGGCAGTTGCCGGCATAGTGCTTGATCACGGGGATGTGTGCCTGCTCCACGACCGCCCGGATCAGCGACTCGCCCCCGCGTGGGATGCACAGGTCGATTCGGCCCTGCATCTTCAACAGCTCACCCACCGCGGCGCGGTCTGTCGTGGGCACCAGTTGGACCGCATGTTCGTCGATCCCCGCTGCTTTCAGGCCGGCCTGCACGCACTCCGCGATCGCATGGTTTGAGTGAACAGCCTCTTTCCCGCCACGAAGGATCACCGCGTTGCCGCTTTTCAGACACAAGGCCGCCGCATCGCTGGTGACGTTCGGCCGTGATTCGAAGATGATCAGGATCACACCGATCGGCACGCGCACTTTTTGGAGCCGGATACCGTTGGGCAGCACCCGTCCTTCCTGGACCTTGCCGACCGGGTCGGGCTGGTCCGCGATCTGGCGCACGGAGTCCGCCATCGACTTGATCCGCTTGTCATCCAGCTTGAGACGGTCAAGCATCGCGCTGGTCAGCCCGGCTTTCTGCCCGGCCTCGAGGTCCAGGGCATTGGCCTGTTTCAGCGCATCGGACGCACTGAGTAGGTGGTCCGCGATCTGTCGCAGGGCTTCGTCCCGGACTCGGCCCGGTATGTCACACAGCAGACGGGACGCCCGCTGGGCTTGCTCGGCTAGCGTGTTGCAGATCGTTACGACATCTTCGGTTTGGGCGGTGCTGCTCATAGTCCGGGTATTGTAACAACCCGGCTCTCGGCAGAGCATCCGGTCATGCCGACGAGGGCTTCGGTTTTACCGACCCGGATTACGGCTGGGGGCTGATCGGTTCCGCGGTGTAAGTCACGGTATTGAGGTTGGGATCGGTGGAAACCACCTTCACGCCCTCGGGCAGGAAGATGTCCAGCGGGGCTGCGCCGCTGCCCTCGCCGGTCGTCAGGTCTTCGAGCTTGATAAGGATCGATGCCCGGACCAGACTTGGATTTTCACGGATCCGTTGGATCGCTTCGCTCGGTCCGCGGACGGTGACACGCAGGATGCGCTGGCTTTCGGGGTCGATCCGGATGCGATACAGCCCCGTGATGTCGTCGGTCAGTCGAAGGCGGACCTGCACGCGGGGCAGTTCCAATACTTCCGTCAACCTGCGGACGACGAACGTCACGTCCACGGTCTCTTGTCCAAGCCGGACATACGGCTGATCCTTCAGCTCGGGAGGCAATTCCAACGCCACCGTCTCGACGTTCTGTGTGTCTTCCACGAGGCTGTCACGGTCGAGCTGGTCCATCCGTGCGATCAGCTTCCAGCCCTGTTCCCGGGCCTGCTGCGCGAGCGCGAACGGCATGGTGACCGAAACCGTGGGCGGATTGAACGTCGGCGGGGCTTCGGACAGTTCCAGCTCGCCCACCCTCGGCTCAATCCCCATGTCGATCGTCTGCAACTGTTGGACACGAACCGATACGGTTTCCGGATCGACTTCCTTGATGAACGCGTTGATGTCCGAGAGCGGGGAGTGGTTCAATGCATCGCGGAGGTTGACTGCCTGGACCTCGTCCGGTTCGTTAGGTACGCGCACCTCGACTTCAACCACCTCGTTGCGGATCCAGTCCGCGATCCTCGGCAGGTCCCCTTGGGAGGCCTGAATCGTGGCCTGCACGTCCAGCGTGGTGTCATGAGCAGCAAGATTCTGCCCTTCAGCCAAAGATACCGCCAGCCCGGCGGTCGGGGCGACGAAACGTACCTTCACCCGGCGCGTCTCCGTTCGGATCGTCTCGCCTTCCGCGTAAAGCCAGATCAGCGCCGCGATCACCGTGACCACCAGCACCGTTTCCAGGCTCTCGAGCAGCTTGCTCTTGTTCATGTCCCTATCCGGTTACTTGCCGAAATCGCTTGATCCGGCTTCATCCACCATGTCGGTTCCGCTGCCGTTGTCCTTCGGGGCAATCCGCACCGATCCAAGGCCTTTGCTGAGGATCGGCCTAAGCTCGTCCGGCGTGAGCCCGCGCTTGAGTTCGCCGCGCTCGGCGATGCTGATCGTGCCGGTTTCTTCGCTGACGACCAGCACCAGCGCGTCCGCCTCCTGGCTCAGGCCGATCGCCGCCCGGTGGCGTGAGCCAAGTTCCTGAGGCAGGTTGTCACTGTCCGCCAGCGGGAACTGCACCCCCGCAGCCACCACCCGGTCTCCCCGGATGACCACTCCCAGATCGTGCAGCGCTGACCCGGGCCAGAAAATCGTGATCAGCAGTTGCTTGGTCACCTCGGCATCCAGCCGGGTTCCCAGTTCGACGATCCCGCGCAACCCGACCTGCCGTTCGATCGCGATCAGGGCACCGATTTTATGCTTGGACAGATACGCGACCGCGGCGACCAGTTCTTCGATCACCTGCGCCCGACGCAGGCCGCTTTGACGGAACAGCCTGGCTTCGCCCAACCGGACCAGCGCCCTACGCAACTCCGGCTGAAACACGATGATCAATGTCAGCGAGACGATCGGCAGGGCCTTGGAATAAAGCAGATTCAAACGCTCGAACGAGCCTTCCCGCCCGAAGACCTGGATCGAGAAGACTCCGATCACCAGAATCAGGGCCACCCCCTTGATCACCCGCGCCCCGCGCGTCCCCCGCAGGAATCGGTACACGATCAGCACCACCACCCAGATGACCGCGAACTCAACCAGCACCTCCCACGGGGCTTCACGCAGATGCCCCTGCACGCGCT
>CAZJCN010000036.1:0-16351 GCA_964544195.1 uncultured Phycisphaeraceae bacterium
CCGTGCCGCCCTCGACCTGCCTTCTCATCAGCCGGTGTTGGTGACCACCGCCACGTCCGATGATCCCCGCAAGGGAGCATCGGTATTGTATGAAGCGCTGGGCAGGCTCGAACGACGCGATGTCGTCCTCGTGCAACTCGGCGGACGGGATCAAGATCCTTCTGAAGGAAGATGGGATCATCGCGTATTGACCGCGGTTCGGGATGACCGGCTGCTCAGACTCGCTTATTGTGCCGGCGACGCGCACCTTCTTCCGACCCGCGCGGACAACCTGCCGAATACCCTGCTCGAATCCGCCGCCTGTGGTGTTCCGAGTCTCGTTTCGGATGTCGGCGGGTGTGCTGAGGCGATCGAACCCAATCGGACCGGCTGGGTATTCAAAGACGGCGACCCAACGGACCTCGCCCGTGGCATCCGACATCTGTTGAGCCTGTCACAGGAGGCTCAAGCCGAGGCACGACGGGCCAGCCGGGCCTTCGCTTGCCATCGCTTCGCCCCGGAAATTCAGGCAGAGCGGTATGCCTGCTTGTTCAATGAATTAATTGGTACCCGTGCGACCCTTCCGCCACGAATGAATCTGCGGGCGGAAGGTGTCTTCAAGGAGGCAGCATAGACATGCCCTCGAAAACGCCGATCAAAATATCCGTCGTCATGGTCGATGGGTCGTTCCGTGAACGCTACGACTCGATCGACTTCATGGCAAAGCAGACCCTACCTGCTTCGGAATATGAACTGATCTGGGTGGAGTATTACGATCGGATCGCGGATGACCTGCAACGCCGTATTGATCGGGCTTGTGAGCAGGGACGGTCATTCCGTGCCGTCGCCTTGGGGCGCGAAGGCCTTTATCACTCGTCCTATTGCTTTAACGAAGGGATCCGTCTGGCACGCGGGGAATTGATCGTCATCCCTGATGCCGACGTTTTGGCTGAACCCGACTTTCTACAGACCGTGCTGGAGGATCACGCGGCTAGTGACCGACTCGTGAACTATTACCACCGTTACAACGAGCCTGAACACTGCCGAAAGCCCGAACTGGATCTCGACCATCTCCGCCGAGTGTGCGAACTGACAAATCCATCCAATCACGGCGCATGCCTGTCGGTTCGCCGGAATTGGTTGATCGAGATCAATGGTTACGAGCAAAGCCCCATCTTTGCCAGTGGATTCCACGCCAATGACAAGGATGTCTATACCCGCCTCTGCAACCTCGGTTTGATGGTGCGTTGGAACCCCGCGGTCAAGCTCTGGCACCCCTGGCACGCCATGACCGGCGAGGTCACCCCCCATTACACCCCACAATTGGACGTGATCAGTTGGCGGGGCCGAACGCTCTCCACGCTGCCGTTTCAAGGCCTGGACCCGGCCCGAAACACGCAACCCCCCGCACGATACGCGGAGTGTGAACAATGGCTGGCCTCACTTCAGCAGACCAAGGCTCAGAGGATCGCGAATAAGATCAAACGACTCGTCGGCATGGAAAGGCGGGCCGCATAGCGATGACAGAAGGTGCGACACAACCAGCAGCCCCACAAGCCCCGGCGAGGGTCTCCGTACTCATGCCGGTTTATAACGCCGCGGATTATCTTGCCGAGGCGATCGACTGCATCCTGGAGCAGACCTTTGATGACTGGGAACTGATCTGCGTGGACGATGGGTCAACGGATACATCATTGACCATCCTTCGGGATTATGAGCGTCGGCATCCGGGTATCCGTGTGATCAGCCGACCTAACACCGGGATCGTCGGAGCGTTGAACGACGCACTGGATGTCGCCCGAGGACAATACATCGCCCGGATGGACGCCGACGACTGGTGCGCTGCCGATCGATTTGCCCGGCAGGTGGACTACCTTGATCAGAACCCGACATGCGTGGCGGTCGGAACCTGGGTTCAGCGGACGGATCCCTACGGCTCACCGGCAGGTTCGCAGGAACCCCCGACCGACCATGACACCATCGACGTGGGTCTGTTGGCAGGCGATGCCAGTGTGCTGGTTCACGCCAGCCTGATGATGCGTGCCGATGCCCTGCGCGCCGTGGGGGGGTGGCGTCAGGGAACAGACTGGGTCGAAGACCTCGACCTATTCCTCCGACTCGCCGAACACGGTCAGGTAGCCAACATCCCCGCGTATCTCTACGTCTACCGTCGGCACGCCCAGAGCGTATGTTTCCAGCATTACGAGCTGATGTGTCAACGCCTGAGGGAAGTTCTGCGCGAGGCCTACGAACGCCGTGGGATTATCGACCAGTACGACCCCGAAAGGATTCGGCCGGACCTTGCGCCACGTCAATCCGTCGCAGAGCACTATCGCAACTGGGCGTGCTACGCGATCCATGCCGGCAACCGAACGTTGGCGCGGAAGCATGCTTGCCGGGCGATCAGATATTCGCCCTGGTCTCTGAAAACATGGAAAGTCGCCTACTGGGCACTGGCCGCGTAAGGGAACATCATGATAAGCCTGACACCGATCAAACAACGTTACTGGCAATTGCTCGGCATGTGGAACCGCTGGCGTCATCCTGTCAGCGTCGATTACTCACCCCATCCGTTCCTTGACGGGATCGAGCGTAATCTGCCGAAGAACACCAGCCGACTGATCATGCTCGACGGTGGCGCCCACGACGGCCAGATGGCAAAGCGGTTTGTCAGACGCTTTACCAACCTTGAGGTATACGCCTTCGAGCCGAACACCGATCTGTTCCCCAAGCTCAGGCAGAATCTGGCTGACGTCCCCGGCAACTGCCTTCCCTACGCGTTATCGAGCCGGTCCCAGACACTCAAGATGTTCATCAATGATTCACCCATGACCAGCTCGGTGCTGCCGCGCAATGAAAACAGTGAACGTTACTTCGATGCCGTGACAAGGGTCCGGGAGGTGCGAGAACTCAAGGCGGTCAGCATCGACGATTGGTTCGCCGAATCCGGGCTCGACCGTGTGGACATCATCAAGCTGGACCTTCAAGGGTACGAGCTCGAAGCTTTGCGCGGCGCCCGGGAGGTACTGCGCCGGGGCGTGGCGTGTGTCTATCTCGAGGTCAACTACGTCCCGTTTTATGAAGGCTCGGCAACCTTCGGCGAAGTCGATGTGTTCATGCGCAGCCAGGGATACAAGCTTTTCAATCTATACAACACCTGCACCCATCTTCCTGAGGGGCACATCGGGTCGGGCGATGCCTTGTATGTGCCGGACCCCGCCGCAAAGGTCAGACAATTGCGGGAGGCGGCATGAATCCGGGCTTGATCAATCCGATAAACCGTCCGCCGATCTCCGCGATCGTGATCTTTCGCAACGAAAAACGCCACCTTCAGCGTTGTCTCGAGGCGCTGCGATGGTGTGATGAACTGATCGCGGTGGACATGGAATCCTCGGACGGATCGCTTGCGGTCGCTCAGGCCTTGGCCGACCGGGTATACCGTGTGCCGCTATGCCCGATCGCTGAGCCGACCCGTGTCGCAGCCGCCAAGCTCGCACGCCATGACTGGGTCCTGCTTGTCGATCCGGATGAGGAGATCCCCGCAGACCTTGCGGACGACATCCGTCGTACGTTAGCCATGTATCCCAACGCCGGCGCGATCAGCCTGCCGATGTGGTTCTACTTCAAGGGCCGACGACTCACCGGCACGGTCTGGGGCACACTCACCTATAAACTGCGATTGATCCACCGTGAACGCTGTGAATTGCTCCCGCTTTGCAACCGTATCAGTCGGCTGCTGCCGGGGCAGACCGAAGTCCGCATCCCGCATCGTGGAAACAACCACATCCGACACTACTGGTCGGATTCATACCTCGACCTGTTACACAAGCATTTTATCCGTTACTCGCACACCGAAGCCGCCGCGATGGTCGCCCAGGGCACACGCTTCGGGCTGCGTATGGCCGTACGAAGTCCGTTGGTTGAACTGTATAAATCACTCCGCCATTTCGACGGCTGGCGCATCGGGATTCGAGGTTGGGCATTGAGCGCCATTTACTTCGGTTACGTACTGGCCAGTCACTGGCTCACACTGTATTACCAATGTCGCGGGGCACCGGCGGAAAGACCTCAGGCACACGAACTGCCGACCCTGATCGAGCTCACCGACTCACGCCCACGCCAAAGGAGGGCCGCGGCATGACATCCTCAGCCACCCTTCCCCGAATCACCATCATCACCCCCAGCTTCAATCAGGCCGGGTTCCTCGAAGACACCATCCGCAGTGTCCTCGATCAGGATTATCCCAACCTGCAATACGGCATCGTCGATGGCGGATCGACCGACGGATCACGCGACATCATCGAGTGCTACCGGGACCGTCTGGATTTTGCCATCATCGAAAAAGACAACGGACAGACCGAGGCGATCAACAAGGGCCTGCGGTTAGCCGACGGCGAGATTGTGGGCTGGCTCTGTTCTGATGACACTCTCCTGCCCGGTGCGTTGCAGACCATCGCCCACCACTTCGCCACACATCCCGATGATGACTGGCTGGCCGGGGCGTGTCGGGTGATCGACGCCGACGGCAACGCCATGTCCATCGCCCGCCCGGACGGTCATTTTTCTCTGGCTGGGATGTTGCTTCGTAGCCCGGAACGCCCGTTTAATCTGCCCCAGCCGTCGGTGTTTTGGCGACGCGCTCTGCATGACGAACTGGGATTCCTTGACGAGAGCCTGCACTACTGCATGGACTTCGAGTTCTGGCTGCGCCTGGTCGCGTCCGGCCGACGACCCACCCTGATCGATGCTGAATTGGCGACCTACCGTCTGCACGACACAAGCAAGAGCTGCGCGATGCCTATGGGCTTTACCCGGGAACATGTCCGTGTGGAAGGGCGGTACGCCAGAACCTTACCCCTGTGGCAGCGAGCGAAAGTGATGCGACGCCTGGGTTACATGCATCGTGCCAGTGTACTGGCTTCGAATGAGATAAACCCATGGCGTGTGGTCGCCCGTCGGCCGTGGTGGATCATGTCTCAACAGGTCCGCCAGGCATTGAAAACTTCGGCCAGGCAGGCCGCCTGACATATCGAACAATCATTGATGAAGTCTCATCAGGCCGCGGACTTCAGCGCTTGTCGTCCCGCGTCCGGCTTGCGGACCGCCCAGAACGGATAACACGACCGGCCCAGTGGTTTTTCATAAGCCAGGTCATGTGTGCTGCCGAGCATCTCAAATACGCGCCAGTCGTCCACGCCGTGCAGTTCGCCCAGAACAACGTCGATCTCCGCCAGCAGTTCGGGTGGGGCACCGGCCAACACCGAACGTTCCGCCCCCTCCGTGTCGATCTTCATCACGTCGATCCGATCGATGTGATGTTCCCGGCAGAAGGCCGAGAGCGTCGTGACCGGCAGGTCAATCGTCTCGCCCGCTCGACAGCCGATCTGGTAGAACGTTCCGCCGCCGAAGTTCATCGGATCGTCCGACATCTGGTAGGGGAAAGACCCGGCTTGTTCGCCCAATCCCATCGGCACCACCGTGACACGATCGCCGAACGGCGCAACATTCCGCCGCAGCAGTTCCACGTTCTCCGGCAACGGTTCAAAACAATAGATCCGGGCGTTCGGGTACCGGGCCGCGAAATACACCGCCGCCGCCCCGATGTTCGCCCCGACATCAAAGATGACTTCAGGCTCTGTCTTGACCGGCAGGCGATACTCCGACCCCTCACACAGGACCTGCTCAAATATCGCCGCATCCAACGTCCCGCCTCGGACAAGAAGCGTATACCGTTGGCCGTTGTATCGGGCACGGATCGTGCGAACCCCCGGCCGAGCCCGATAAAACCCCAGCAACGTGGACAGGTCTCCCGACCAGCGCACGCGGTGCACAAGCTGCTTCGTTCGGAACACCAGACGGCAAACGGCCTGTTTGGATGCGTGTTTGATCGGCATGAATCGGTGTTCCGCAGGATTGAACAAGCGTACAAGCCATACCATCGTCACAACCGGACCCGGCCTTTAAGCTCTCCGCCGGCACCCGACGTGAAAATGTGCGGAATCTGACGATTATGTCAGCCATAGCGATTAAGTCGGCCCCTTGGATCGTCGATTTCTCATTCCAGCGACACACGACGAGCCTGCATACCCAAGAGGATCGACGCCATGCCGACAGCAAAACCCCGGATCACCATCATCACCCCGTGCCTGAATCAGGCCGAGTACGTTGAGCGAGCCATCTGCAGCGTGCTTGATCAAGGCTATGACAATCTCGAATACCTCGTGGTGGACGGCGGGTCGGTGGATGGTTGCGTCGAGATTATCCGGACCTATGACGAAGACCTCGCGTGGTGGGACAGCGCACCCGACAACGGCCCCGCCGACGCGATCAACCGGGCGCTTCAGCACGCCACCGGCGAGATCATCGCTTTCGTGCACGCTGACGACCTGCTCCTGCCCGGCACACTTGACGCCGTCGCTGAACAATTCTCACAGCCCGACCCCCCTCAATGGGTGGTCGGCCATTGCCTGCGCATCGGTGAACTCGACGAACAACTGGGACAAGTCGTCTTGGAACCGCCGAAAAATCTCTCAGGCTTCCTCACTCATGACGCCGGCTACATCCCGGCCTCCGCATCCTTCTTCCATCGCTCGGTGATCGACGCCTACGGCTGGCTCGACCCCGAGATGCGATTCGCTTGGAGTTACGAGCATCATTGCCGACTGATCGCGCAGGGAATCCGTCCCAAAGTCATCCATGCTCTGGTCGCTGCCCAGCGTGAACACGCCGCCAGCACCACCGTTCAGAACACCTTAAGCGCAGGGCAGGAGTACATCGACGCCGCTGTACGCTACGCCGACCGTCTCCCAGCCGGACAACGCCAACGTCTCTGGCAATCCATCGATGAACGGCGGGTCATCTACGTTCTGGCCGCCGAAGAAATGGCCGGCAACCCTGCCCGGCGCAGCCTCTGGCGCCAGTTGCTTCGCCGCCCCTGGTGGCTCGGTAATGAACGTTACCGTAAGACGTTGATGCGCGGCGTGTCCCACGCCGTTCACACCACCACCCGCACGGACGTTCCCCTGCGGCGCGCCGCCTGAATCGGCCGACCGCACACCCTTTCAGACGGACACCGCCTCTCGAACCGGAACAAGAGCCTCAAGGAGGGGGCTCTTTTTCCCTTTATGACGAAATCGAAACTGTCGGGTGATTACCACTCGATACGGTTTTGGCCTATCGTACCGGCATGAGTTCTCGATTGATCCGAGTCATGCTGTTCCTGCTGGTGATCGTGGCTGTGATCCCGCTGATGATCCGAATGGGCGTAGGGCGCAAGCCCGATCCGGTCGAGCTGGCTGCGCTGAACGTCGGCCCCCGCCGGGTGATCCGAATCACGGTTGAGCCGAATATCCAGCAGACCCTGTCCCTGCATTATCATGTCATCGTGGACGGCCGGACCGTTGTCGAACATGCATTCTTCGGCACACTGCCCCGAACGTCACCGCCGCCCACCTTTCTGACATACACAGACGAAGAAGGCGACCTCGTCGGTGTCGCGCAAGCCAGTGTGCCCAAACGCATCATCATCCTGCATGACTTCACCACCGGCGAAAGCTGGCCGATGCGAAAAGTCACGTACAAACCGACCGACACCGAGAAACGCTATCCCTATTACGAAGAAGCCGAACCGATCCTCGCACGCGGGCGAGCCCTGTTTGAAAGGCTCCAGCAGGCTCACTCGGATGAAGGCTTGGAACTGCTGGAAACCATGGGCATGCGGCCGCTGACGATCCCGGTTTATACCGAAACGTCAGACTGACAATTGGCTCGATATTTCAGGACTCGGGCTGGACCAATAGCCGGGACGCGGTGGACGTGCCGATGGCCTGCTTGTGGCTTCCGTCCTCTGCACTGATCGTCAGGGTTTGAGCAAAATCATCACGTGATTCCACTCGGATGTGTCGGCCCGGCCGAAGTTGCTGCTGATCCAGCCAATCGAGAAACGCCGGCTCGTCCCCGAGAATTTGAACGACCGTAAACCTCCCGGGATGACATTCGGACAGCGGGGTCAGTGCCTGCGTGGCGATCGCGCCATCAGCAGAAGGGATCGGATCGCCGTGCGGATCCCGCTCCGGGTAACCCAGCATCTCGTCGATCCGGTCAAGCAGACGATCGGATACAGCGTGTTCCAGCACCTCGGCTTCTTCGTGGACCTCGGCCCAACCCAACCCGACGATGTCCACCAGAAACCGTTCAATCAGACGGTGACGACGAAGAACCTGTGAGGCGTGCTTTCGTCCCTTGGCGGTCAGTTTCACGCCCCGACGCGATTCATAACTGACCCAGCCCTTATCCGACAGGTGCTTCATCATGGTGGTGACCGTGCCGGGGGTCACACCCAGCCGTTCGGCGATCTCACCCGGCGCCACACGCCGGGTTTGCCCTGAGTCTTCGCTCAGTCCCAGGATCGCTTTGAGATAGTTTTCCACCGTGCTGGTCGGCATGGCCGTCACTCCGAGAGCTAATGCCAATAGTCTAATGCTTTGACTAATCAAAGTCGAGCAAGCTGTCTGACCATTAGTATCAGGCTTGACACCATCTCGGAGATCAGATAAAGTGCATCAAAGATTTTGAATAATCAAAATACTATATTTGAATTATAGGGGATACAGCCGTGTTCAATCGGTACCGAAATCACCCAATACTCGCCCATCAAGGGCTACTGGGTGCATTCTTGATGGGGTGTGGAGCAGGGGGAACCGCTCGTAATGTGCACGCTTCCGAGCCGGGGGCTTTGGCGCTGACGGGGGCCTACGTGGCCGAATACAGCAAGGTGACCCGTGGCGGGGTCCGAACAGCAGATAGCTTTCGACACCTGTTGACGTTGGACGTCACGGCCGATCTGGATCCAATCCTTGGCAGGGAAGCCGGGACGATGTTCATGCAGATGCTCACCGTCAATGCCGAGAAAGGCGGTTCAGCCGACACCGGCGACCTGCAGGCGTACACCAACATTGAAAACGATCGCTCTCTGACCGTGTTGTATGAGTGGTGGATCGAACGTGCTGTATGGGACGATCGCCTTCGGTTGAAGTTCGGCAAGGTCGATGCCAACACGGAATTCGCTTCGATCGAATCAGCCGGGGAGTTCGCCCATTCCTCCGCCGGCTATTCGCCGACCCTCTTTGTCTTTCCGAGCTATCCCGATTCAGCGATGAGTGTCAATCTCTTCTTCGACCTTGTGGAGTCAGAAATCCACGAAATTACCTTGAAATACGGCTTGTACGACGGCTCTGCGGCGGTTGACGGCGTGCCGACAGGATCGCGTGGCCCTTCAACATTCTTTTCCGATGACCGAAGCGATGACTACTTTCACATCACGGAAATGACCTGGATCGCTCTCGATACTTACACGAATCCGATCGTAACTGTCTCGGTGGGGGGATGGCATCACACCGCTGAGTTTGACACGTTCAATGGAGGGCGAGAAGACGGCACAAGTGGTTTGTACCTCACTTTGGAATGGCGGTTGGTCAATGGCGAACCGTCGGACGGCGACACAGGCTGGTATCTGTTCGGTCAATACGATTGGGCGGATGAATCCGTCAGCGAAGTTTCTCAGCATGTCGGGCTGGGCGTGATGGCTCGTGGCATGCTCGCCGGGCGGGCGCAGGACTCGGCCGGCATCTATATGAGTCTGGCGGACCTGTCGGACGACCCCGCCGCGGGCTTTCCCGAAAACGAACTGGCTCTGGAATTCTATTACCGCATGGGTCTGAAACAGGGTCATTTCCTGCAACCGGGGTTGGTTTGGGTCCGCCACCCCGGGGGCAACCCGGCTTTGGACAATGCCTTGGTGGCTGTCCTGCGAGCCGGGGTGGAGTTCTAGGATGATGTTCAGAACAATATTAAATACTAGGAGAAGTAATTTTGAATAAGCAAAATAAAATACCTATACTATCCAAGTTCTTGGGCCACGCGTGTCGTGCTCCCGAATCTTACCGTCTGCCGGAGAGGGCACCGATGATAAGAACAACTACCCGACGTATCCGTTTCGGCATGGGCTGGATCGCTCTTGTGATTGGGATGCTGCTGACGTTTGTCACCGGTCAGGTGTACGCGGATCAGGCGGCCCGGGCCACGTATCGGGTCGTCGCCACCGTGGGCATGATCGGCGACATCGTCAAGAATGTGGCCGGTGATCGCGCCGAGGTACAAACGCTGATTGGCGAGGGGGTCGATCCCCACCTTTACAAACCCACCCGTAACGACGTGGTCAAGCTCAGCCGGGCCGACATCGTCTTTTACAACGGCCTGATGCTCGAAGGAAAAATGGGTGACGTCCTGATCCGCGTCGCTCGCAGCGGCAAGCCGGTCTATGCCGTAACCGAAGCCATCCTGGATCAGGGCGATTATGTCATCACCACCGAATCGGAACACTACGACCCGCACGTCTGGATGGACGTCGCCGGCTGGATGCGCGCGGTGGGGGTGGTGCGTGACGCGTTGATCGAGTTCGACCCTTCCCACGAACAGGCTTACCGCGCCAATGCCGACGCCTACCTTGAAAAGCTGAAAGAACTGGATGAATACGCGCGTGCCTGTTTCGAATCAATCCCTGAACACGCCCGCGTGCTGGTGACCGCCCACGACGCTTTCAACTACATGGGGCGTGCCTACGGCCTGGAGGTACGCGGCATTCAAGGACTCAGCACCGAGTCCGAGGCCGGCGTGCAGGACATCGAACGTCTCGTTCAGTTTCTGGTCGATCGTCGGATCCCCGCGGTCTTTGTGGAAAGCTCGGTAGCCGACAAGAACGTCCGTGCTCTGGTCGAAGGCGCCGCTGCCAGGGGGCATGCCGTCAGGATCGGCGGCACCTTGTTTTCCGACGCGATGGGCCCCGCCGGGACCTACGAAGGAACATACATCGGGATGATCGACCACAACGTCACCACCATCACCCGTGCCTTGGGCGGTAACGCACCCGAAGCCGGTATGCAGGGCAAGCTTGCAGGGAGCCGGTGATCGATGCCCAGCGACGCTTCCACACCCGTGACCAACGATGCACGGACGCAGGTGCCGCCTGCTCCGCAGTCTGCCTCGAATGAGACGAATGATCGTTTCCCGAAGCACCCGCCGTCCGTCCCCTTGGCGATCGATGACCTGACCGTCGCCTATCATCGCAAGCCCGTGCTCTGGGACATCGACCTGGACATCCCCGAAGGCAAGCTCGTCGGGATCGTCGGCCCGAACGGTGCCGGCAAAAGCACGCTTATCAAGGCCTGCCTCGATCTGGTCCCCAAGGCATCGGGACGCGTCATGATCTATGGCCAGCCCTACCGCAAACAACGCCACCTCGTCGGCTATGTACCACAGCGGGAAAGTGTCGATTGGGACTTCCCGGTCAGCGCGCTGGATGTGGTTACCATGGGGTTATATGGCCGTATCGGCTGGTGCCGACCGGTTCGCAGAAAACACAAGGCCATGGCGATGCAGGCGCTTGAGCAGGTCGGCATCGCGCACCTGGCTAAACGTCAGATCAGCCAGCTCTCCGGCGGCCAGCAGCAACGCGTCTTCCTCGCGCGTGCGCTCGCTCAGGACGCCAGGCTGTATTTCATGGACGAGCCGTTTGCCGCGGTCGACGCCGCGACCGAACAGGCCATCGTATCGTTGCTGCATGAAATGAAAGACAAGGGCAAGACCTGCCTGGTCGTGCATCACGATCTGGCTACGGTCAGTCAGTATTTCGATTGGGTGGTGTTGTTGAACATGCGTGTTGTCAAGGCCGGGCCGACTGAAGAAGTCTTTACCCGTGAAAACCTACGGGACACCTACGGCGGCCGGTTGTCACTGCTGGAAGATGCCCGAGAGGCGCTAGGACGAATGGGGCGGTGACACAATGAGCCGGAAGCGGGCGCACATCCTGCTTGTGCCAGCACTGTTGATGCTGATGTTTGTCCCGACTTGGGCGGGGCCTTTCCACAACCCCACCGAGACGAAATCACCTACGCGCAATCTAACCAGCCTGGCGGAACACTCGTCCGGATTACCTTCCATGGCGGAAGTCTGGCGGGTCGCGACCCTGCAGAACTACAACACCCGGCTGGTCGTGCTGAGCACCACACTGCTCGGGGCCGCGTCCGGCCTGATCGGCACGTTTCTGTTGTTACGCAAACGCTCGCTGATGGGCGACGCACTCTCACACGCCTGCCTGCCCGGGATCGGCTTGGCGTTTATCCTCAGCGTCTCCATGGGAGGCACCGGCAAGAGCCTGCCGATTTTACTGCTAGGCGCAAGCGTCACCGGGCTTGCCGGCGTGGGGCTGGTCATGCTCATCCATAACACCACGCGCATCAAGGACGACGCCGCGATGGGGATCGTCTTGTCTGTCTTTTTCGGCTTGGGCGTGGCGTTGTTGGGCATGATCCAGACCGCTCCCGGCGCCAGCGCCGCGGGGCTGGAAAACTTCATCTACGGCAAGACCGCCTCCATGGTCATGCAGGACTTTCTCCTGATCGCATCGGCAGCGGTGGCGGTATTGCTCTGTGCCTTGCTGTTCACCAAGGAACTGACCCTGCTCTGCTTCGACGAAGATTATGCCGATGCGCAAGGTTGGCCGGTCCACGCCTTGGATGTTCTCATGCTGGCGATGGTGGCGTTGGTCACCGTCGTCGGGCTTCAGGCGGTCGGGCTGATCCTGATCATCGCGTTCCTGATCACCCCCGCCGCCGCGGCACGATTCTGGACGCACGACCTGCGTCGCATGCTTTGGCTGGCTGCGCTGCTGGGTGGGACCAGTGGTTGGTTGGGGGCGTCCATCAGCGCCCTGTTGCCCAGGCTCCCGGCCGGGGCGGTCATCGTGTTGGTCGCCGCCGCTGTGTTCGTGATCAGCATGATCTTCGGCTCATCGCGTGGTGTTCTTTTGCGATTGCTTTCGCTTCGTCGGCTCCGTCACAAGGTTGGCAGTCAGCACCTGCTCCGGGCCGTGTACGAGATCCTCGAAGCACAAGCGGCACGGGAAGGCCAACCCGTCGTCAACAAGCCGATTGATCTTGATCAACTCCTGGCTCATCGTTCATGGTCGCGCGCCAGGCTCTACCGTCTGATCAGACGCGCCAAGCGGGAAGACCACATCGATTATTTCGACGGCCGACGCCTGTGCCTGACCGAGTCCGGCTTCGGCCAGGCCGCTCGCATCACACGCAACCACCGCCTGTGGGAGATGTACCTGATCCGCTATGCCGACATCGCCCCCGCCCATGTGGACCGCGACGCCGACACCGTCGAACACGTGCTCGCCCCCGACATGGTGCGCCAGCTCGAAGATGAACTGCACCGACGCAACCAGCTTACACAGGTCCCGCCAAGCCCCCATGTGATGCCGACCCCGGGAGGTGCTTCATGATCACCTGGCTGCCCTTGGATACCTGGATCGTTGTCGTCGGCGTGCTTTGTGCCGTGGCCTGCGCACTGCCCGGCTGTTTCCTGGTCTTGCGACAGATGAGCATGATGGGCGACGCGATCAGCCACGCCGTGTTGCCCGGGCTGGCGATCGCGTTCATCGTCACCGGCAGCCGTGCCAGTTTCGGCATGTTCCTGGGCGCCGTCGTCGTCGGCGTCCTCACCGCGGTCTTTACCCAATGGGTCAGCTCGTTCGGACAGGTCGACCGGGGCGCCTCCATGGGCATCGTGTTTACCACGCTCTTTGCACTGGGGCTGCTGTTGATCGTTCGGGCCGCGGATCATGTCGATCTCGACCCCGGCTGCGTGTTGTACGGCGCAATCGAGCTGACGCCGTTGGATACCCTGTTCACTTGGGAAGTGGGGGGGCTGTTGCTGGAAGTCCCCCGCGCCGCGGTGGTGCTGGGCATCGTGCTGCTGGTCAACCTCACCCTGATCGTCCTGCTGTTCAAGGAGTTCCGCATCAGCGCGTTCGACCCGGAGCTGGCCACCACGCTCGGCGTCAACGCCACGCTCATGCACTACCTGCTCATGGCCATGGTCGCCGTCACCACCGTCGCCGCATTTGAAGCGGTCGGCAGCATCATCGTGATCGCCATGCTCATCGTCCCCGCCGCGACTGCATCCCTGCTGACCGATCGGCTGTCCGTCATGCTCGTGTTCAGCGCCCTGTTCGCCGCGCTTGCCGCGCCCTTCGGCCATTACCTGGCCCTGATCGTTCCGTCATGGTTCGGGTACGAATCCACCACCACCTCCGGCATGATGGCCGTCGTCAGTGGAATGCTCTTTCTCCTCGTCTGGCTGTTTGCCCCGCGTCACGGCCTGATCGCTCAACGATTCACCGGCGGACCGGATGACACCCCCACGCCAGACGAATCAGGCCAATCCGCTCAAACAAGTTGACCCATTCGTCGCAAGCTTTCCGTCCCGCATTGGATCGGTTGGTTGACGACGTGTCCCGTCATGCTCTTGTTTAATCACGCACCAACGGTCGGCTGCCCCACCAGTCGGGGTTCGGTTCAAATCCGGGGTCGTGGAACAAGGCATGCTCGGCTTCCAGTTTTGCTTTGCCTTCCGTCCGGATCGTCTCCCATCGTTGCACACGTTTGGCCGGATCGAACAGGGGATCTGGAGTGGGAAACTTGGCGCCGGTGGAAGCCAGCCAGTCATCCAGCCGACCACGCATCGCCCCGGTTCGTTCGGGATAGATCGCGGACAAGTTACGGCTCTCGCACGGGTCCGTGTCCAACCGGTACAGCTCATGTCGGCCGTCTTCGTGATAGAAAATCAGCTTCCATGGGTATTCGAGGATGATGGATGACGGCTCCCCGCCCTGGTTGCCGTAATGCGGGTAATGCCAATAGAGCGGTCGGTCCGGGATACTTTCTCCACGCAGCAAAGGCACCAGGCTGACACCATCGACCCGCTGTTTTTCAGGCACCGGCACGCCGGCAAGATCGAGCAGGGTCGGGTACCAGTCGATCCCGTGTGCCGGGGTGTTGATCGTGGCCCCCGGGGCGGTCAATCCGGGCGCTTTGAGATAAAAAGGCTCTCGGATTCCACCTTCCCACTGCTGCCCCTTACCACCCCGGCAGGGCAGGTTGCTCGTGGAGTAATCATCACCCGCGCATGCGCCACCGTTGTCCGAGGTAAAGCACAAGATCACGTTGTCGGACAGCCCCAGCTTGTCCAGCTTATCCAATACGATCCCGACCGCGTCGTCCATCTTCTCGATCATCCCGGCATAGATCGGGTTGTCCTGAACCTGCCGGGCGTTGAGCCGACGGTCAAAGCGGAAGCGTTCACGTGCCAACCCTTGCCGGGCCGCTTTGTCACGGTATTTGTGCCAAAGCTCCGGCGTGGTCTGGTTCGGGCTATGAACGGAATAAAACGACAGGAATGCGAAGAACGGCCGATCACGGTTGGCCTCGATGAACGACGCGGTTTCATTGGCCAGACGGATCGGCAACGATTCACCGGGCGGCCCCGGGTCCAGTGTCGGGTTGATCCACGGCGAGAAATAACCGCCCTGTGGGCTGCCCGCATCCCACCCGCCCTTATTGATGTCAAACCCGTGATCCGTCGGCCAGGATCCTTTGCTGCCAAGGTGCCATTTGCCCGCAAAGAAAGTCGTGTATCCCGCATCGCGCAGGGCTTGGGCGAGCGTGATCTCGTCAGGCCGCAGGTGCCGTTCGTATTCCGGCGGGAGGTAGCTGTCGTGTCGTTCATGTTGACGCCACGCCTCCCCCGACAGGTCGCCGATCCAGGTCGTGATGCCGTGACGGGTGGGATACTTCCCCGTCAGGATGCTGGCCCGTGACGGGCTGCACACCTGGCAGGCCGCATAACCCCGCGTGAACCTGACGCCCTCCTGCGCGATCCGGTCGATGTTCGGGCTTTCATAAAACGTCGAGCCTTCGATGCTCAGGTCACGACAACCAAGGTCATCGGCGAGGATGAACACGATCGAAGGCTTGGGTTTACGGGGCGAAGGGGTTGAAGGCATGGCCTATGTAGTACCTGACCGACACGGAAACACGTTAGTGAGAATTGTTGGTTTACCGGTTTACCCGTAGAAATTCAAATAAGCCGTCATCACCGTCAACCCCGGGAGGGCGACCACGTCATCCGATGGAAGCCGAAAAGACCGGGCCTCCAGCACCCATTCAACCAGGACAATCCATTCACCTACATCGAAAAGGACTCGAGTCGTGACTCGGAAATCGTCGGTCATCGGCCAGCGACCTGCGCGCACGTAATGGCGATTTCTCTGAGTGGAAATTGGTGTCCTATACGAAAACCGTTACCCCTTGCACCGCCAACACATCCAACAACATGCAGCGATGAAATGGTCACATCCATGCGCGCAAACGCGGTCTTTTCTCCTTTAGTGGAGGCACGACGAAAAAGCGAAACGCTTGGTTCGTGTCTGCCGACAAGTTCACGCCGGCGTGGCCGGCTGTCGCTGAGT
>CAZJCN010000037.1:0-13968 GCA_964544195.1 uncultured Phycisphaeraceae bacterium
CGGGGCGTATCCGAGTTGGAAGTCGGCCACCATCTGGGCGCTGATGCCCCGCCGGCCGATGTATTCCCGGGCAATTCGACCATGGTCGGGGTGCTTAAGCAAGGTTCGATAGAACTCCAGAGCCTGGAGGTTGGCGGCCGCGATGCGCTTGCGTTCATCGCTTTTTTGCCCGTCACCTTGCTGCCATCGCCCGTCCCCCGCCTCGATCTGGATCCCCGCACGCTCTGCCAGATGACGGATCGCTTCGGGGAAGCTCATCTTGTGATAATTCATCACGAAGCTGAATACACCCCCCCCCGCTCCACAACTGAAACACTTGTAGATCTGCTTGACGGGCGAGACCTGCATGGACGGATTCTTGTCGTCGTGGAACGGGCACAGTCCCACAAACTCCTTGCCCTTGGGTCGCAGGGCTACCTGCTCACCGATCAGGCGGACGATGTCCGTCGCCTGCTGAACACGGTCCTTGATGTCGTCGCGGATGGCGGCCATGCGCAAGAGTCCGACCGGCGTGGAGCCGGGGAAGTCAGCACTTCACAGGTTAACGGTCTCATGCCGCGGGGGCGCCTGGTGCAATCGGGCCGGTGGGTGGTTCATTGGCCTCGTCGATTGTCGCTCCCGTGCGAACGGTGGTCCCGGAATCGGGCCGGCTACCTCATATTCCCACATAACAGGATTGCCGGCTCAACAGGTCAGGTCAAGGATTTCGCGGGTAATCGATATAAAAAAACCGACCGGTCACGCCAGTTTAAGGCGTCACCGGGTCGAGATTTATTGACCGGCTTCGGGCTTGTAGGCGTACTTGCGCTTCAACGGCTTGACGACCAGGCCGCTCTTGATGGCCTTGGTGGACACCTTGATCCGCTGCGGCGTGCCATCAACCAATGCGGTGACCGTCTGGATATTCGGCTTGAACGTCCGCCTGGTCTTGCCGGTGACCTTGGTACCGACACCACCGAGGTACTTGGCCTTGCCGCGGAGGGTGTAGGTTCGGCCGGAGCGGGTCCGGCGGCCGGTGAATTTGCAGACTCGTGGCATAATCAGTGCCCTTTTCAGCGTGCGTTCGTGGCATTCAGGACGACCCGGCAGGGGCCGGTCGAGCCCATTAGTGTAGCCAAACCAAGAGAGGATGCAAATGACTCATCCCCTTGGTCATCCGGAACAAACCCATCGCCCCAGCCGTATATCCTGACTCACAAAACATTTAAGCACACACAACCTGAATATCCCAACCAATCACAGCAGCGATCGGCCTGCCGGACACCCGGGCAGGTGATGAACGCATAAACCCGACTACAATGGCTCGTCTATGGAGACGATGCCCCGCGAACAACTATCCGTCGAGCAGGAACGGGCGGTACTCGTGGCCTGCCTGCTGCCGAACGACGGCTCGGACCCGCACGACCCGCTTGGCGAGCTACGGTCTCTGGCGGACACCGCCGGGGCGATCTGCTGCGATCAGCTGATGCAGAAACGCCTCAAACCCGACCCGGCCACGTTCATCGGCAAGGGCAAGGTCGAGGAACTTCGCATGATGTGCGACGCCCACGACGCTCAGGTCGTCATCTTCGATAACGACCTGTCGCCGTCACAGATCGGGAACATTGAAAAAATCGTCGAGCGGAAGGTGCTGGACCGCAGTGAGCTGATCCTCGATATCTTCGCCGCCCGCGCCCAGACCCACGAAGCCCGTTTACAGGTCGAGCTGGCACAACTGGAATATACCTACCCGCGTCTGCGGGCGATGTGGAGCCACCTCGAACGAATCGCCGGCGGCGCTCCGACCGGGATCGGCACCCGCGGCCCCGGTGAACAGCAGCTCGAGATCGACCGTCGAATCGTGCAGCGAAAAAAGGCACAGCTCAAACGCGAGATCGCCGAGGTGCAGGGCCGAAAGACCCGCGAGGTCCGCACCCGCAACAAAGACTTCTACACCGTCTGTCTGGTCGGCTATACCAACGCCGGCAAAAGCACACTGTTCAATACCGCCATACAGACCTCCACCGGCCAGGACGGCGGCGCCTATGCCGATGACAAGCTGTTTGCCACACTCTCGACACGGACCCGCAAATGGGACCTCGGCGGCGGTGACGCGGTCATGCTGTCGGACACGGTCGGGTTCGTACGCAACCTGCCCCACCACCTGGTCGCCTCGTTCAAAGCCACGCTGGAGGAAGCCGTTCACGCGGACCTGCTGTTGATCGTGCTGGACGTATCGCACCCACGGGCCGAGCAGCAGTATCGAACGGTCATGAGCGTGCTCGACGATATCGGTGCCACCAAACCGAAACGGCTTCTATTGCTGAACAAGACCGACCTGCTGTCTCACAACGCGGACCTGCTGGTTTTCCAGCAGGCGCACCCGGGCAGTATCCCTATCAGCGCCAAGACCCGGCAGGGATTGGACCAGGTCGTCGAGGCGGTCCGGGCCGAGGCTCGGGGCGGGATGATGGACCTGAACCTGCAGGTGTCGGTCGGTGATGGCAAGGCGATCCACTTCATCGAAAACCGTGCTACGGTGCTGGACCGTACCTACGAAGGAGACACCGTGACTTATGCGGTACGCATCGGCCGGCGCCAACTCGATCAGCTTTTCTCGATGGGAACCAGTGCGGTGATCCTGGCCGAGGCCGAGGACGAAGATATCGCTTCAGGTTCAGGCAGGGGATGGGGCAGGTAGCCGTTTCCAGCACAATTGAGCCGGCTACGATTATCCCAAGCCGCTGAACAGGAAGTACTCCATCAACTCGTGGCCGAACTCGATGTGCAGGTCGGCTTCCTCGGCATTACGCTCATTGAAAGGAACCTGACGCACCGCCCTGACGTTCTTGCCCGCCATGAGAAACGGGACCGGCGTCGGGTGATGCTTGCGGTTGTCCACGCGGGTGTAGTGGTCCGGAAGCAGCAGGACGCGCCAGTCGTCTCCCCGCTGCTGCAACGCCTCGTGGATCGGGCCGACCACGTGCTTGTCGATCGCTTCGATGGCGGCCACCTTGGTGGTGACGTCGGCGGCGTGGCTGGCTTCGTCGGGGGCTTCAACGTGAACGCACAGCACGTCGTACCGGTCCAACGCGTCTACAGCGTACTTCCCGGTAGCGACGTAGTCGTTGTCGTGGTAGCTGGTCTGTCCCGGCACGTCCAGCCTGTCCCAGCCGATGAACCGGGCGATCCCCGCCAACAGATCGACCGCCGTAATCATCGCTCCCTTGAGCTTGAAACGAGATTCGAAGCTGGGCATATTCGGCTTGCGCCCCTGCCCCCAAGGCCAAAGATGCGTGGCCGGCAGCTCCCCCATTTCGATCCGCGTGAGGTTGATCTCATGCCTCTCAAACAGCTCGGCACTGCGATCCATCAGGGTATGCAGCAGCTTGGCGTTCTCGCCCCCCACAGGCAGGTGACGCAGGATCGGCTCACCGGGGATGTCATGCGGCGGGACCGTCACCAGCTCGGACCAGTCCCGGCCCGAGGAGTCCACGAGGATGTTGCGGTAGCTGACTCCCGGATAGAGCAAGGCACCGGGCAGTTCGACCGCGTTGGCAAAATCGGTCAACAGCCGACGGGCTTCTTCGTCTGAAATATGCCCGGCCGAATGATCCTGCATCTTGCCGTCGATCACGGTCACGAAGTTGACACGGAAGATCCAGTCGGTGTCGTTGAGGTCGATCCCCAGCGCCGCGGCTTCGAGGGGGGCTCGTCCGGTGTGGTATCGCACCGGGTCATACCCCAGCAGGCACATCGTGCAGACATCGGAACCGCACGGCATACCCTCCGGCGTGGTCGCCGCGGTACCGAGTCGGCCCATCATCGCCAGCCTGTCCGTGTTGGGTGTGTTGGCCGCCTCGAGCGGGGTCTTGCCTTGCAGGTCGTCAACGGGTAAGTCCGCAGCACCGTCCGGGATGATGATGACGTATTTCATAGACTCGTTAGCTTATCGCCGTCGTCATGTTCACGCTAAGTACGGCAATTGCGATCAAAACTGTACGGGCAACCCCTCGGCTTTCCATTTCTCGACCAGCAGCCGAACCTCATCGATCGCCGCCTTGAGACGCTGGGAGGCGTCGTTGAGATTTTCATACAGCTGCGGATCATTGAAGACCTTGCCCAGCGTCCCCTCGCCGGCCATGGTCTTGTCCGCCAGCTTCTGCAGGGCCTGAATCGTGGCGCTTAAATCGTCCGCCACGGCTACATACCTGGCGCGCAGCGTGTCCAAGCTGTCATTAAAACGCTGACTCAATGCCCGGGCATTCGCGACGGTCGTGCGGACATCGTCACGCAGTTCCTCGTCGTTGACATAACGGTTGACCCCGTCAATGGCCTCTCGGAGTTCTGCCAGACGCTTGTCGGCCCGCGCCAGAACGGTGGACAGGTTCCCGATCGCCTCCCCCTGATCCACTGAATCGGTGCTCCGAAGCTCAACGAGCTTGTTGATGTTCTGCCCGACCAGGGTCCATTCCGCGCTGAGCGCATCGAAGTTGTCCGAGATACGCTTGAACTCCTGCATCGGCCCGCTGAGGGTGTTACGCAGCTCTTCAGCTATCAGCGAGAAATCAACCGCCGGCTCTCCCTGAATCACGGCCGTGCCGTCGGTCGGCAGATACCCGGAAACGTCACCGGGCTCGCGCGTGATGTCCGCTACCGCAGAACCGCCCAACAGCGATGGATAACGGGCCGTGACACGCACGTCTTCCGGGAGCACAACGTCGTCTTCAGTGATCAATGCCACCGCGATCACGCCGACTCGAGGCGGTTCCTGCAAACGTACCGACTCGATCCGCCCGATGTCGATACCGTTGTACACCACCCGGCTGTCCTTGTGCAGCCCGCCGGCGGTCGGCAGTTCTATCGAGATGCGGTACCCCCCCTCAAACGACTTGGACAACCCGCCGATCACGGTCAGCAGATAAGCCAGACCGATCAGCCCGGCCAGGGTGGTCGCCCCGACGATCGTGGTGAGCGTGCTTTCTTTCATTGCCAGGTCTCCATACCGGTGTGCGATGCGAACCGCTCGGGTCTAGACAATAAGACCAGGAATAAGCCGCGATCAATCCCCCCCGCCGCTTCCCAATCCACGCTGGATCGAATCCAGTTCCATCTGGTCGGCCTGCCCCTGAATAAACCGCTGCACCAGCGGGTTTTCACTGCGTAGAAACGTCTCGGGGTCACCGTCACAGATGATGTTCCCATCGTAGAGCAGCACCATCCGGTCGGCAATCTTCGCGGCACTGGCCATGTCATGCGTCACGACGATGCTGGTGATCCCGAACTTGTTGTTCAATGCAATAATCAACTCGTTGATCAGGTCCGCGCGGATCGGGTCCAGCCCCGTCGTGGGTTCGTCGTAGAGCACCAACCGGGGCTCGAGCACGATCGCCCTGGCCAACGCGACGCGCTTCTGTTGTCCACCGGACATCGAGCCGGGCCACTTGCGCTGAAGCCCCGACAAGCCAACCATACGCAACACGCGATCCACCCGCTCTTCCCGTTCTTCCGGCGTCAGATCGGTGTGCTCAACCAAGGGAAACTCGACATTCTGCCCGACATCCATCGAATCGAACAGCGCGCCCATCTGGAACAGAAATCCGATCTGCTTGCGGATCTCGACCAGTTCGCGTTCGGTCTTGGTATCGACACGCTGCCCATCGAAATAGACCTCCCCGTGATCCGGACGAAGCAGGCCGACGATCAGTTTCAACAGCACACTCTTGCCGGTCCCGGAAGGCCCGATGATAACCGTGGTCTGGCCTTGCCTGATGTCGAGACTGACCCGGTTGAGTACGCGAAGCGGACCGAAGCTCTTGGACACCCCCTTGAGGCTGACCAGCGTGTCCCCACCCGGACGATGAGTGCGCGCCGTACCGGTTTCCGGCCCAAGCATCGTCGCCGGATAGGGACGCCACCGCTCACCGCTGCCCAGGTGTTCCTGCGGCTTGGCGGGCGCGGGGTCGTGGGCCGAGTTGTCCGGCCGATCGGTCAAGGTCACCTCACTCGGCGGCAAAGAAGTCGCGGATGCAGGCGATCACCTCATCCTGCTCTTGCGTCGTCATCTCCGGGAACACCGGCAGACTTAACACCTGTTTGCTCGCCTCCTCGGCATAGGGCAGACTACCGGGGGTATAACCCAAATGATCGAAGCACGGCTGAAGATGTAACGGCAGACTGTAATAGATCCGATTACCGATGCCGCAAGCTGACAGGTGATGACACAGCCCGTCCCGCATCCCCTTGCCGCGCACCCGAACGGTGTACTGGTTATACACGTGATGGCGGTTCTGCACCTCGAACGGCGTGGTGATCGCCACCTCCTCCAGCTCACGTCCGTAGCGATCCGCCAACTCACGCCGTCTCTCACACCACTGATCGAGATACGGCAGCTTGATGCTCAGACAGGCCGCCTGCAGGCCGTCCAGCCGAAAGTTTCCGCCCACGTCCGGGAAATGATCGGGACGATCCGCACCGTGATTTCGCAATCGGCGGATCCGCTCGGCCAGCTCGTCATCATTGGTCGTGATCGCGCCGCCATCGCCCAGCCCGGCCAGATTCTTCGTCGGGTAAAAGCTGAAGCACCCAACGTCGCCCATCGAACCTACGGGCTTGCCGTGGTACCGTGCGCCTGTCGCCTGAGCTGCGTCTTCGATCACCTTCAGCCCGTGAGCCTGAGCCACCTCATTGATGGCGTCCATGTTGGCGCTCAGGCCGTAGAGATGCACCGGGATGATGGCCTTGGTGTTCCGGGTAATCGCCCCTTCGATATCCTGCGCCTGGATGTTATAGGTGCGGGGGTTGATATCGATGAACACGGGCTTGGCTCCGAGCCGGGCGATGCTGCCGGCCGTGGCGAAGAAGCTGAACGCGGTGGTGATGACTTCGTCACCGGGCCCGATCCCCATCGCCATCATCGACAACAGCAACGCGTCGGTTCCGGAGGACACCCCGATCGCATGCTTGACGCCGCAATAGGCCGCGAACTCCTGCTCGAAGCGCTGAACATACTCGCCGAGGATGAACTGTCCCGACCGGGTGACCTGTTCAAAGGCCTGCTTCAGCTCGGCCATGAGGGATTCGTGCTGTCGGTTGATATCCAAAAGCGGAACTGCCATAAGCGTTTTCTCTCACTTCCTTGCGGACAAAGCCTAAGCATAGTGCCCTACGCCCCGCACGCCAAGGCGGACAGGTCGGGCCCACGCCTTGGACTGGACTTGACAAGCTAATCCCGGCCCGCGAGGCTACATCCGTTCCGTGACCGGTAACGGGGTCTCGATGAGCAAAAGCACGAGCAAAAACTTTATCTGCCCGCATTGTGAAAAGCGGTTTCAATGGTCCACGCGCATCGCGGACCGCAAGGCCCAGTGCCCCAACTGCGGCAAACGCATCCGCATCCCCACAGTCCCCGGACGTGTGGCCGAGGCGATCGACCCGCTCCCCAAGCGGGAAACAGCCCAACCGGCCAACCAGCCCGAATCAGGAACCTATGAGCTGGACCTGACCGGGGTGGACGACACCGTGGTCGAACCGCCACCGACTCCCGCCCAGCAGGCCGCCGCGCAGACCGGCCGGTGCCCCGCCTGCAACCAGTCCATCAAGCCCGGCGCCATCATCTGCGTCAAGTGCGGCTACAACCTCCGCAAAGGCAAACGCCTACAGACCACCGTCGCCGGGGAAGGCGACCCCGAACCGCTTCCACCGAGTGTCGCCAACAGCGCGCTGGCGTCGATAGGCGGATCCAGCCGGATCTCTGATGCCCTCAATAACAGAGAAGACGATGCCCACGCCTCCCGTTTCGTCGAGTTCTGGCTCCCGCTGAGTCTGATCGTCCTCGGCGTGGTCGTCAGCTTCGTCGAACAACTGTACTTCTCCGGTGATGCCAAGGTCGGCCTCATCGCTGCGACCCTGCGCGTGGGGGCCGACCTGATCCTGACCATCCCCATGCTTCTGATGGGCATGATCCTCGCGGTGAAATTGCTGGATATGGCGTTCGGCCCGCTGGGTCAGGCCTTGTTCAAACTGGCGGCCGTCGTATTAGGCCCAAGCGCCATCGGCACCATCATCGCGTACCTCATCGGCGGGCTGGCGGGTCAATTTGCCGGCGGATTTGCCTCGTTCTGCATCTACTGGGCGCTGATCTCCATCCTCTTCGACCTCGAAGGCATTGAAGCACTGTACCTGATCGCCATCATCATGGTACTCAACTACCTGTTTTCGCTGTTCATCCTGACGATGGTGTTCAGCTTCCTGCCGTGACCGGACATGTCACCGCCACCACCGCCCCCTCGGAGTAAAGCCCGCGAGAGCCGTGTGAGATCAATCGTTTGATCTTTATCTGTCGGTTAATCGCTCTCGCTGAGCCGCTTGACCTCTTCGCCGCCCAGCAGGTCGATCGCCTCACGCAATAAGGCCGGCACCTGCTCCGCGAACGGGGAATCACCCGCCGCCTTGATCAGCTCATTCGGGTCCACCTCGTCCAAATTGCTCGGCTTCCCGCCGGGGAACCAGCTTCCGCCGTTGCCCAGCAGATTGAAACGCATCTTGCCGTAGTCCACCATGTCCCAGCCGACCGCCAGGTTGCGCAGCCAGAGCATGATTTCCAGATTCAGCTCGCCGGGGACTTGGGTGTGGGCCTTCGGCATGTCACGGGCCATATCTTCGGGATGGTCCACCCCCACCGCTTCGCGCATCGCCTTGGACAGCCTTTCGATGATCGGGGCGGTCAGTTCCTCTGCCCGATCCAGCAGCGATACCGCCTCCATGTGCAGATCAAAATCACTTGGGCGGGCCGCGCCGATGCTCAAGGTGTGCACCTGTTCATGCTTCAGGCAGAAAAGATCATTGAAAACCATCGGGTGCAGGGGCCGACACAACTCCATGAGCTTGGCCGGCGGCTTGTAAAGCATCCCCCCCTTGTCCGAGGGGCTGATGATGAACACCCCCATATCGCGTCGGTTGGCCTCGACGATCGCCGGCCAATTGCGCTGAAAGATGTAGTACCAGTGCAGATTGACGTAATCGAATCCCTTTCCGGTTTCCGGCTCCCCGAACCGGATCGCTTTGAGGATGATGTCCAAAGGCCCGTGCGTCGAGAAACCGACAAACCGGACCTTACCCTCTCGACGCAGATCATTCACGACATCAAAACATCCACCGGGCCGACACACCCGGTCATAACTTTCGTCGTCGTTGATCCCGTGAAAGCCCAGCAGGTCAACATAGTCTAGCCGGAGCCGATCCAGCGAATCCTCAAAGTTCTTGCGGAACTGCTCCGGGTCCGGGTCCGGCCCGACCTTGGTCTGCACAATGATCTGCTCACGGGGCAGCTTGGGCAGAACCAGTCCCAGTTGCCGCTCACTCGGGCCGTAGCCACGCGCCGTTTCGATGTGGTTGATCCCCAGCTCAAAGGCACGATTTATCGTAGCCTCAAGGTTGGCTTGAATCTCATCGGGGATCTCATCAAGCGGCTTGTCCTTCCAGCCGTCCTGATAGCGCATCCCCCCGCAACTGAGAACGGGCATCTGAAGCTCGGTCCGCCCGAACCGCCGATAGCGCATGGGAACCGTTACCGGATCAATCGTCGTCTGAGTGGTCATAGTACGGAGATTGTAGCGGGAATCAGGGGGCCGGGGCAGTCTGGCTCTTATCTTTTTCCTGCTGTTCCTGAGCACGTCGTTCCAGCCGTTCACGTCTGAGCCGACGCCGTTCCTTGCGTGCCTGACGTTCCTCTTCCGTCAAGACGCGACGTTCACCCGCATCCTCCGTCCGGGGTTCCTGCTGCGGAGTGTCCGAACTGTTCGTTGCCTCCTGAGGCGCTGTCTCATCAGACCGATCACCTGTCAGGATCTCGTTGAGTAATCCACCGACGACCGCCCCGGCTTCGCCGCCGATCTTTTCGCCGATCACATCCTTGACCTGTCCATCGATCTGGCCACGGATCGCAGCCTTGGCGATCTCGCCGGTCAGCAGCTTGATATCGACCGTCGGCCTGTCAAATGTGCCGGTCAAGGGCACCTCGATGACATGTTCCGGGTCCACCTTACCCGCCAACCACTTGATGTGCGACAATGATGTGCCGGGGATACGCATCCGCAGGTCAAGCTGTCGGCTGTTCAGATCGACCAACCCGCTGAATATGAGCTTGACGTCGTCGATCGCCATCGACAAACCCTCGTAACGGATCTGCCCGTGATCAACATGAATCGCCACAGGACTGAAGTCCGCCGTCAATAAGCTGCGGTCGCCGACGCCGAGCTGTTCAAGGATGGTTTTCAGCACACCCTCTCCACGAAGATCAAGCTCACCGAGATTCAGATCGATCCGAGCCTGAACATCAGCCAGCGATGGGGCTCGATACGGCACGGAAAAGCCTTCCTGCCTGACCGTGACTTCGATCGGGAGCTTGGCGGACACCGCACCACCTAGGAACGGCATGACCTTTTTCAATACCGCTTGCGAAAACCGCGGTGTAACACGGAAGTTCAGTGGCGCATCGGATTTCAACACCCAGCGGTCACCCGCCAACACCAGCTTCAGATCAACACTGGCCAGCCGACTTTTCAACAGCAGGTCGATCCCACCGCCGGCTCCATTGTCCTGCGACGGTTGATATCGCCCCGTTGCGGTCAGCAAAGCCCGATCGCCCACCGCCGCGACCAGATCGCCATTCATCCCGAACAATGCGTCGATCAGATCGACCGGGGTCTGGCGCACCTGGGTCTCAGTGGTATAGACAGCCTGCTCTACAGTCATGCCCCCCTTGTCGTCGAACAAGCCCTCGATAGTGTTGTCAGATTTAACAGACCCCGGCTTGTCTCGTGTCGGGTCAGTCGGGTCTAACAGATCGGCACGAACCTCAATACTGATCTGGTCGCCCAGCCCATCATTCGCGTTCAGGTTGACCGCCAGATTCTCGATCGTTGACGCAGGCCGACCATCCAAGGCGAGCGTCGCCCGACGACTGAACAAGCTGGCTGACAAACGAGCCGCATCCGTATCGGGCGTCCAATCGGCATCCTTCCGATTCAGCGAAACCACAGCGCGATCAATCTCGAGGCGAACCGGTGCGGGTGCATGCAAAACGATGCGCGATTCAGTATCCGTGATTCCCGATTCTTCGGATCGACGGATCGCATCGATAAGGCCCGGCGTCACCCGAAGCGATGCATAAGAACCGTTATCCAACTGTGCCCTGATCAGGCCGGTTTCAACAGTAAACCCACCGATCAGCGCAGACTGAAACGCCGACTCACCACCGCCGGCCAGCAGGTCCAGTTCAAACCGCCCCCCGATCCCTGACTTGTCGTTCGGCTCGGCCCGGACGGTCATGTCCGCATCGACCACCGAACCCAGCTCCCGCGTCGCCAACCCGCGCGTCACGGCTGGCAATAGCTCGTCGAGGATTGCCGGGATCGGCGCGTTAGCCAGCTTGCCGTTGATACGAACGGTTATCCCATCGGTATTGACGCGTTGATCCGGACCGATCAGGCCGTTGACACCCATTTCGAGATGGACTTTCCCCGGCCGACCGTTGAGTGAGCTGGTCATATCGAACGCCAACTTCACCTGTTCGCCGAAATGATCACTTCGCAGCCGACCCGCGGTGGAGGCGAACATGACATCACCCACCTCAGCGATCGCCAATCGTACGTCACTAAGTTCGAAACCTAAATCCACCGCCAACCGGTCCAACCCCAAACCATCTTCATCAATCGGCAGCACAAAGCGATGCAGCTTCAACGCCACGCGAGCCGGCTCTTTCAGTTCACTATGCACCGCCTCATCCTTCCTGGTGATGAGCGACCAGGCTTCCGGCGAAACGGTGAGATTAATCGATGATGCGTCATCATCGGTTCGGAGCGAGTTACCGTCGTAAATCAGATTGGCCTGTACGTTGAGATGTTCGCCCACCAACTCAAGCGCAGCAGTCCCGCCATCAGACTTGATATCCGCCAGCACATGCCCGTTCATTCGGTTGCCGATCAACGCCGCATAGCGCCCCTCGGTGTTCAACACCTCGTCAACCCACGCGACAGGCAGTTCTGCCAGATCGGTCGTAACCTTGGCGGTCATCTGATCGGGGGTCAGCCTGCCGTCAGATGAAAACAGGTTGTGGACCTCTATGTCCGCGAAAAACGTGCCCTGTTCATCCCGCTTGGATATGGCGCTGTCCAATCTGATTTTCAGCAGGTTCGGGTCCGTCGCGTTCACGACGGCTTCCTTCACCACCAGGCGTATCGGCTCGTCCACCGACTCGGCCCGGTATGTCAGGTCCACATCTCGGATGTATAAATCAAATGAGAATCCCCCCGGCCAATGTGCCGTTGAGCCGGAATCCGACGGAACGGGACGCGTCGTTTGGTTCGACGAGCCGGCGCCCCTCGGCTGCAAGGCCCGTTGCACATTGGTACTGCCATCGTCATATCCGACAAGATCACCGGCAACCGATTCGATCTCGATACGGCCGACCGACAATCGCCCCAGCAACAGGTCCCACAAGCCGATGTCCGGCAGATCCAACCGGGCGATCCGTACAATCGGCGCCCCAGCCGTATCCTGCACCACCACCCCCTGCAACGATTGCCCGCCACGCCAACGCAACGTCATTCGATCGACCAGCACCCGCCCCTCGATCCGGTCGTTCAACAGCCCCACCCCCCACCCCTTTCCGACTTGGGTGCTGAGCAGTGTCGGAGCCAGGCACACCAAGATCGCCATCACCACGAGCAGGCCTGCTCCCGTCAGCAACAGACGACGTAACCAACGCCGACCGGAAGGCCTTGCCTCGCTGTGATCATCCGTATCTGAGTGGGTCTTGTTTCGCGTCATCGCTCAATCCTGTTCATGAGACCATGACACAATCATAGCCCGGATATCACCTTCCAGGTTAGACGCCTGTGTACCGCCGCGGTTCATCATAAAACCTGAACCGCCAGGTTCTGAAATCAAATGATCAGGATTGGCGCGACCGAAACGCTTATAGCCGTTCCGCAGCGACACTGGCCAGCTCGCTGCGTTCGCTCTTGGCGAGGGTGACATGGCCGACCATCGGCTGACCCTTCAGACGCTCGACCATGTAAGACAACCCGTTACTGGATGCGTCCAGGTAGGGATTGTCGATCTGGGCGATGTCGCCGGTCAACACGATCTTGGTCCCCTCGCCGACGCGCGAGACGATCGTCTTGACCTCGTGTGGCGTCAGGTTCTGCGCCTCATCGATCACCATGAACTGGTGTGGGATGCTTCGGCCGCGGATATAGGTCAACGGCTCGAGCACGAGCTGTCCGGAATCCATCAGCGACTTGATGCGCTGTTCGGCGGGCTTGGATTCCGCGTGCTGTGAGCCGCTGCCGCGTGTGGATAAAAGATAACTGAGGTTGTCGAAGATCGGCTGCATCCAGGCGCTCAGCTTCTCGTCCTTGTCCCCCGGCAGGTAACCGATGTCCTTGCCCATCGGCATGATCGGACGGGCGACCAGCATCTTGTCGTAGCGTTGTTCACTGAACGTCTTGGCCATGCCAGCGGCTATCGCGAGCAGGGTCTTACCCGTCCCGGCCGAACCAAGCAGCGTCACAAGCTTGACCTCATCATCCAACAGCAGGTCCATCGCCATCGTCTGCTGAACATTACGAGCCATGATGCCGTAGACCGGCTTGCGCGGCCCGTGGATCGGGATGACATGATCGGTATCGGCCAGCCGCCGCGCCATGCCGGTGTGCGACTCGTCAGCCGAGTTCTTCAACACGAGAAACTGGTTGGCGTGTAATTCCAACCGGACCTCGTTCCCGTCGGCGTCCTGATCCGTCAGGTACGGCTCAAGTGCTTCGACTTCGAGTTGTTTTTCACGGTAAAGCGTATCAATCAGCTCGCCGGGCACGGTCAACGTCAGGTAGCCGGTATATAGCCGATCACTGTCCACCTTCTGGGCTTCAAAGTCTTCGGTCTGGATGCCCAGCGCATCGCTCTTGATGCGGACGTTGATGTCCT
>CAZJCN010000037.1:14068-16307 GCA_964544195.1 uncultured Phycisphaeraceae bacterium
CGGATGCGTCCGCCGTGGCCGTTCCACTTCACCCCCTGCGCCAGGTGCCCCTTGGCGCGGAGTTTATCGAGCTGGCGGATGACCTCCCGGGCGCTTCGGCCGATGTCATCGTTCTGGCTCTTGAACTTATCCAGCTCTTCGAGCACCGTAAAAGGAATGACGACCTCATTGTCGTCAAACATATACAGCGCTGCGGAATTGTGCAGCAGGACGTTGGTGTCCAGAACGAAGTGTTTGACCGCTTTGTCGCGGCCCTTCTCGGATGCGGCCAACGGGGTATCTCCGAGTTCAGGCGTGCGTGTTGTCGTGGTCATAGGCGGGTGACCATCCCCTCACTGGATTGATATCGGATCATTCTACGCCGGTCTTCCGGCTTGGGCGATGCACTCAATCGAATCGCCTCAAGCCTTCCCCCATGCAAATCTTATACGTCATGCATGAGCGTATGGTTCAGCCCGTATCCCTGTTATCGGACGTCCCGGCCCGCCATTCCTCCGCCAACACGCCGAACTCCACGGCATCCCAGTATGTCTCTCCAACTTTCCACGCCTGCCGGGAGACCCCCTCCCGCGTCAGCCCCAGACGCTCAGCCAGCGCCAGGCTGGGTGTGTTGTGAGGCGCAATGCGAACCTGCACGCGGTTGAACCCCAATTCATCAAACGTGATATCGAGCATCTTCCGCACCGCCCGTGTTGCCAGGCCGTGCCCTCGCGCCGATTCCGCCAGCCAATACCCGATCTCCACACTGTTGTTTTTCGTGTCCGGCCGAAGGTGAAACACCGCGCCGACCCACTGCCCCTTCCACACGATCCCTAGGCTCATGCATCCGGTCTCACGTCGCATCGTCTGCCACGACTCAATCATGTCGCAGACATCGTTGACGGAGTTGACCTCATCGACCCAGCGCATCCACTGACCGATCGCCTCTCGGTTGGCATCCACCAGCGCGAAAAACGTTTCCGCGTGACTCGGCTCAATCACACACAACTCGAGTTCATCGTCGATCGGGTAAATATCAGTCATCGTGCGATCTCGCCGACACGAGTCGAGTCACCGTCCCTAACGTGTCATGGCTGAGCGACCTTCTCGCTGGTGACACCGTTGCGCTGAATATCCGTGGTCTTGATGCGGTTGATCGCGGCAAGATAAGCCTTGACCGCCGCCTCGATCACGTCGGTACTCAAACCGCGCCCACGGACCTTCCGGTCGTGATGACGGATCTGCACCGACACCTCCCCTTGCGCGTCTTTGCCGCCGGTAATGGCACGGGTCTGGTAGTCTTCGAGCGTGACGCTGACGCCAGTGATGCGTTGGATGGCGGAATAGCACGCGTCGATCGGTCCGTCACCGGTCGACGCATCGGTCCGCACTTCACCCGATGAATCGCGCAGGACCACCGTCGCGGTCGAGATCACCCCCGTCCCGCTGGTGACCTGGAACCGAACCAGCTCCCACAGACGCCGTCCGGTGTCCAACTGCTCATCGAGGATCGCTTCGATGTCTTCGTCGTAGATATCCTTCTTCTTGTCAGCCAAGGCCTTGAATGCTGCATACACCTTGTCCAGGGTCTCGGCGTCTACCGAGTAACCCAGTTCAACGATGCGTTCAGCCAGCGCGTGTCGGCCGGAATGTTTGCCGAGGACCAGTTTCGACTCAGGCACCCCGATATCCAACGGGTTCATGATCTCATAGGTATCCCGGTGCTTGAGCATCCCGTCCTGGTGAATGCCGGACTCGTGAGCGAACGCGTTTTCACCGACGATCGCCTTGTTCCGCTGGATGTGAAGCCCGGTCAGGTTCGAGACCATCCGCGAGGTCGGATAAATCTTGCTGGTGACGATCCGCGTGGTGTAGCGCTTGTAATAATCGCTTCGGGTGCGCAATGCCATGACAATCTCTTCGAGCGCCGCGTTGCCGGCCCTTTCTCCGATGCCGTTGATCGTGCACTCCACCTGACGCGCCCCACCCTGGATCGCCGCCAAGGAATTCGCAACCGCCAACCCAAGGTCATCGTGGCAGTGCGACGACAGGTAGATGTTGTCCCGGTCGATCTGCGGCAGCTTCTCGCGAAGATACGAAAAGATGTGGCCATATTCCTCCGGCACGGCATAACCGACCGTGTCGGGGATGTTGACCGTGGTCGCCCCGGCCTCGATCACCGCCGCGGTGATATCAGCCAGGTATTCCAACTCCGTGCGTGAGCCGTCTTCCGGGCTGAACTCCACGTCGTCCACGTACT
>CAZJCN010000038.1:0-7845 GCA_964544195.1 uncultured Phycisphaeraceae bacterium
GGGGCGTGCGCTGCCGAAGGCCCTCGTTATCGTCCGATCGAAACAAACCTGATCGTGACGAAAGTCAGGGCAGCCCGCGGGTTCCGGTCCTGCAACCCAACGGATACTCAGCGACAGCCGGCCACGCCGGCGTGAACTTGTCGGCAGACACGACCGACATTTCGTCTTTTCGTCGTGCCTCCACTATTGGGTGAAAAGCCGTGTTTGCGCGCACGAAAGCGTCTATTTCATTGCTGCGTGTTGAGCGATGTGCTGTTGGCGCAAGGGGTAGCGATTTTTGAAACAGGCGCGATTTTACGGCTGTGAAGCGAGTTTATTTGTGCGCGCCGGGGCTATGGCGTGCCCTGGGACAGGTATCCGACCTGACCGGCGGGCATGTCGTACAATCTTCGGCCATGGCTGGAGATGAGCCGACGAAGAACCTCGAGGCCCTGACGGACGAGCAGTTGCTGGGCCGATACCGGGGTGGGGACGAGCAGGCGCTGGCGGTGCTGATCGAGCGGTACCGGGTGGAGCTGTTCCGGTTTCTGGTGCGCTTTCTGGGCAACCGGGCGGCGGCGGAGGACGTGTTCCAGGAGGCGTTTATCCAAGTTCACATCTCGGCGGGGTCATTCGATACCAGCCGGCGGTTCAAGCCGTGGCTGTTTACGATCGCGGCGAACAAGGCGCGGGACCTGATGCGTAAGAATCGCCGCCAGCAGACGTCGTCGCTGTCGGCGCAGGTGGACGGGGGGAAGGACGGGGGCCAGTCGTTCGTGGACCTGTTGGAGGCGGATCTGCCCCTGCCGGCCGAGCGTGCGGAGGGGCGTGAGACGGGTCAGATCGTGCGGGAGGTGGTGGCGTCGTTGCCGGAGCATCTGCGGGAAGTGCTTTTGCTGGCGTACTTTAACAAGCTGGCGTACAAGGAGATCGCCGAGCAGTTGGGGATCCCGCTCGGGACGGTCAAGAGCCGACTGCACGCGGCGGTGGGGACGTTTGCGGAGCTGTGGAAGGCCCGGTCGGGGGACGGCGAGGAGGAATAAAAAAAGAGGTGGAAAAACCCGGTTTTCAGGCGATCCGGGGGCGGGTCGGGGTCGTAGAAACGGTGGTACGAAACATGTGGGAGAGCAGGCCGATCGGCCTGAGATTGGAAGCATCAGCCATGTCAACGGAATCATCGCATCAGCCCGGAGCTTCGGACGAGCCGTCGATTCAAGCCGAGTCGTTTTCGATGTTGAGTGAAGCGGATGGTCAGGCGTTGGACGCCTGGCTGGAGGCGCGATCGCGTGGGTTGGATGCCGGGCCGATGCCGGCCGGGCTGGCCGAGCGGACGGAGCGGGTGCGGCGATTGTTGGGGCTGTTGGATACGGATCCGGCGGGCGGGGAGCCGGTGCCGGGGGATCTGTCGGAACGGACGCTGGAGGCGATCCGGACCTACCAGCAGCGCAAGCGATTTTCGGAGCAGGTACAGATGCTGGCCGGGCCGAGGCGGACGCTGGGTTTGGACTGGCGTCAGTTGGCGACGGCGGCGGCGGTGTTCTTTTTAGGCGCGGCGTTGTTGATGCCGGTGATGGAGCGTCAGCAGGCGGATTCGCGTCGGCTGGTGGGCGCGGGGAACCTCGGCCGGGCGGGCCAGGCGTTTTCCCAGTATGCGTCGGACAACCTCGGGCAGATGCCGCGGGGGGCGGTGCGGCCGGGCGAGCGTTGGACGCAGGTCGGCCAACCGGACGCGGTGCAGTCGGGGGTGGTGCGGTCGAATTCAGCGCACCTGTTCAAGCTGTTGAAGCAGCAGTACGCCTCGCCGGGTGATCTGGTGTGTCCGGAGAACGAGTTTGCGCATGGGTTTGTGATCACGCCGGAGATGATGGACTGGCCGACGCCGGGGGCGGTGTCGTTCAGCTACCAGAACCAGTACCGGGCGCAGATGCCGAGGCTGGACGAGGTGCCGGACCTGGCGTTGCTGGCGGATCGTAACCCGTTGTTTGAGGTGCATGGGGACGAGATCGTGTTCAGCCCGGATACGCCGTTGGACGCGCGCAGCCGGGCGCACCGGGGCGCGGGGCAGAACGTGCTGCTAGGCGACGGGCATGTCACGTGGTCGATCAGCCCGATGCTGAACGTTCGGCAGGACGGCGAGGCGGACAACATCTGGGCGGTGCCGGGGGTGGAGATTTATCAGGGCAACGAACTACCGGCAGACGAGATGGACAGTTTCCTGGTGCCTTGACTGTTCGGACATGAGCAGCAGACGGGCGGGTTGCAGAAGTAATCAATCACATGGCGTCGGCGGTTAGCCGGCGTTTATTTTTATCACATAGTTTCCACAACTTTATCCACCGCCATTGACCCCGTGAGATAACGAGGGGTAGGATGTTATTGGACTTTCGCTGCAAGGCGTTTTCCCTTTCGAAATCCTTGCCGGGTACGAAGCCCGGTCTGACACAGTGTGCGGCGGGTGTTGGGGGTTTGAAACACCTCAACGGTCCCGAATGGACTTGGGAGGCGCCCTATGCCATCACGATTTCACCATCATCATTCACACGGTCTTGACCCACAGGATCTGCAGTTGCTCAATGAGGAGTGGCAGCGTTATCAACGAGCCAATGCCAGGCACGCGGACGGCCAGGACCCGTCGGCGCCGCGTTGCGAGTTGTCGCCGGTGATGGCGGTCTTGCCGCAGTTGATCCGGTTGGTGCGCGAGTGTCCGGAACAATCCGTCGAGTCGCTTCGGCCGACGATCAAGCGGCTGGTGCTCGAACAGCTTTTTATTGATGTAAATGGCGACTCGGTCGTCGGCCGGGACCATATGGTTCACGTCAAGGAGTACATCGAGCTGATCGTTCGGGTGCTGATCCGGGTTCGTCGACGGGAACACGACGCGTTGAACTGGACGGACTCGCCGACGACGCCGCAGATGTTCGGCTAGGCGGTGTGAGGACGGGCGGTCGGGGGTGTGAGCTTGAATCATTCGTGCTGTTGATGAGGCAGGCACGAAGCGGGTGGGTCGTGATGACGGGGCGAGGGTTTGGGGTTGCCTGTTGCCGGGGCGTATGCGAAGGTGTCGGTCATGAGCGAAGAACCGACACGGGAACCAGGGGCACGGACGCCAGAGGCGGGCGGGGGTGTGGCGTGGGTGAGTCCCTTTGCGGATACGGGGTGTATCTACCTGTTGGTGGCGGGTGTGGTCTTGGGGGTGTTGCTTGGGCCGGCGGTGTTCGGCCGAGTGTTGCCCGACGTGTATGAGAAGCTGTTTGTCGGCGGGGTGGAGCAGGCGCGACAGATCGAAGCGGCGCAGGCCGAGCAGGCGGATCAGTTGCAGCGGTTGGAGGACACCGGGGTGACGGAAGTTGCGGTGCAGGAGCAGGCGCTGGTGCTGGGTCAGCAGATGGCGGTGTTGCGTGCGCAGCTGGAACAGGCGCGTCGGGATCGGCTCGATGTGCTGGTGGGCTGGTCGTTTGCCCTGATGTTGTCGGTGGTGGCGCTGATGATGATCGAAGCGTTGATCAGCCCGCAGCCGCAGGCCGAGGCGGTGACGGCGGTCAGTCCGATGCTGGGTCGTCTGGTGGGGGCGCGTTACGCGTTGACGGCGTTGTGGATCGCGTTGGGGTTGGCGCAGCCGGCGTTGTTGTCGAAGGTGCCGGTGCTGTTGACGGGGCTGTTGGTGGTGGTGTGCCTGCTGGCGTCGTGGGTGCCGTTGGGCAAACGGGTGTAATTCATTTCATCAGACATGTGATTGAAACGCAGCGGGGATGTGTCGGACGATCGGTCGGGCGTCGGCGGTGAAGTTGACGGCGATCACATCAAAACGGATGGGCATGTGTTGCAGGCGGTATTGCCGGGCGATCTGCGCGGCGAGGGCGACGAGGCGTTTTTGCTTGGCCTGATTGACGCGGCGTTCGGGGTGGTCGGAATTGTTGTCAGCGGCTTTGACTTCGATCACAACGAGTGTGTTACGATTGGGGGTGAGTGCAAGCAGATCGATTTCGCCGTAGCGGTTGCGCAGGTTGCGGGCGAGGATGCGGTAGCCTTGGGATTTGAGGTGTTTTTCGGCGGCGTGTTCGCCACGGTTGCCGGTGCGCTGCCGGGCACGGACGAGGCGTTTCAGTCGGTCGGTCAGTTTGAATAGTGGACGCCTGATTGATCGGCCCCGGATCAAGGTTCATGGCTCGGCGGTGGCGTAACGGTCCATCGCGATCTCCAGCAGACGCATGGTCATCTGGTCGATCGGGTTGTAGCTGCCTTTTTGAAACAGTTCCTGGCGATACCGTTCGGAGTGTTCGCGGAGCTGCTGTTCGTAGAGGGTGGTGTAGATTTCGTTCTGCACTTCCATCAGTGGTCGGGACTCGGCCTGTTGGATGTTTTCGACGCAGACGAACCAGAAACGGTCCCCGACACGGATCGGGCCGGCGTGTTGGCCGGGTTGAAGATCGAGCGTGGTCTGGTTGACCGTCGGGTCGGCGAAGAGCTGGTCGCCGGCCATGTCGCCGATCAGCCCGGCATCATCGGGTCGAAAGATGTTGCGTGGGTCTTTCGCGGCCTCGGCGAAGGGGGTTCCCTGTTCGAGCCGTTGTCGGATGGCGCTGGCGTCCTCTTCGCTGGCGGTCTGGATCACGCGGACGGTTCGGGAGGCGGGGGGGTTGAACTCGTCGTAGTGGTCCTGGTAATAGCGTTTGATGTCGCGGCGTGTGACGTTGATCTTCGGGCGGAGCTTCTGCCGCATGTATCGCTGGACAACCATGGCCTGCTTCCAGCGTTCGAGGGTCTGATCGAGTGTCAGCCCGGTTTCTTTCAACAGGTTGGCTTCGGCGAGGGCGGGTGAGCCTTGGCCGTACTTTCGCAACAGTTGTTCGCGGTAGCGGGTGACGGCGACGGTCAGGCCCTGGCGTTCCTGATCGGAGAGGTCACGTTGCGCTTCGCCGTAGATCAGGGCGTCGGTGACCATGGCGTTGAGGCGTTGGGCGATCCGCTGGGCGGCCCGCTTGCGGAACTCGTCGCGTGGCAGTTCCCGGCCCCAATTGGCGAGGGTCTGGCTGAGGGCTTCGTCAAAGACGTCCCGGGCGTAGATAGCCCGGCCGTTGACTTGGCCGATCATGCCGTCGACGCTGTAGGCTTTCGCCGAGGCCGAGGGAATCAGGGGGGTACCCAGGCAGATCATCAGTCCCGCCAGACCCAGCAGATATAAACAAAGTGGTTTCGTTGGTTTCATGTCACCAGCAAGTGTAAGCGGGCTAGTCATGCCGGGCAATTGTATTGATCGGCCACGATATATGATCCGGAAGCCGCATCGAAAAAACCGCCATACCGATCGTTTTAGCAAACAAACAATTGCCAATTATGATTTAATAGGCGTAAAACAAGAATACCATCGCATCTTTATATATATGTGTGCGCGTGGCGGGTATGGATTTTCTCTGCCGTTGCACAGTATATGCAGACTGATTCAGCGCAGGGCTGGGGTTAGAAGTAGGAAATCAGGCGCGTTGAGGCGGGTGTGGTCAGGACTTATCGGATTATTTCAGGATTTACGCGCCTATGCGCCGACAGATATCGCACGGCTGCACGGGGAGCTGTCCGCGGTGTAGTTTGGGGGGATTTTGTCAACCGCGTGACACTTCGCTATTGTTCGCAGCATGCGCAGGCCTCGGGCGGGATGTCGTGGCCTGGTTTGGGCGTGGAATGGCGCTCTTGACATTAACGATCTGAGGCGGACTCCCTGACGCAATGGATACTGACCAGACTTCGTCCGACAAGTTTGTATTTCCGAGCTGGGCCAACTATCTGCTTCCGTTGATCGTGATCAGCGCGATCGGTGGCGGCGCTTTCGTGCCGATGGTCGTGGGGATGGGGTTGTCGGCGAACACGTTGAACGTCGGTTACGCCCCCCAGCAGCCGATCCCGTACAGCCACGCGCTGCACGTCGGCGAGCTTGGTCTGGATTGCCGTTACTGCCACACGACGGTGGACGACGCTTCGTTTGCGGCGATCCCCCCGACGCAGACCTGCATGAACTGCCATGCCACGATCCGCAAGGACAGCCCGCTGCTTCCGCCGTTGTTTGAGAGTTACGAGACGGGTAAGCCGGTGGAGTGGGTCAAGGTGCACGACCTGCCGGACTACGCGTATTTCAATCACTCGGCCCACGTGAACAAGGGCGTCAGCTGTGTCAGTTGTCACGGCCGGGTGGACAAGATGGAGGTGGTGACGCAGGTCAAGCCGTTGAGTATGGGCTGGTGCCTGGACTGCCACCGTGAGCCGGAGAAGCACCTGCGCCCGGTGGACAAGGTGACGGACCTTGCCTGGAAGCCGACGCCGCAGCCGGGTGAAACGCCCGAAGCGGCGCAGCACCGCGTCGGACTGGCGCAGAAGAAGTTGTTGAAGATCCAAGACGAAGCCTACATGACGAGTTGCTCCACGTGCCACAGGTAAACGAAAACGAGACAGGATTCGCCTACTGGCGCAGTCTGGAAGAGTACGCTCAGACGCCGGAGGTCCGCGAGCTTCTGAAGCAGGAGTTTGCGGCGTATGACCCGGACGACGTGCTGTCGATGTCCCGGCGCCGGTTCGTGCAGCTGATGGCTGCGTCGCTATCCCTGGCGGGCCTGACGTTGTCGGGTTGCCGCCGCTGGCCCGAGGACAAGCTGGCGCCGTTCGCGGCCCGGCCGGCCGGCCACACCCCCGGTGTGCCGACGCAATACGCCTCGATCTTCGAGCGGGACGGGGTCGCCAACGGGGTGTTGGTGACCAGCTTCGACGGCCGACCGATCAAGATCGAGGGCAACCCCCTGCACCCGGGTTCATTGGGCGCGACCGACGCCTTCACGCAGGCCAGTGTGCTGCAGATGTACGACCCGTACCGGCTGCGCCAGATCGAGCGGGGCCGGGACAAGGGCGATGGGGCCAAGCCTAAGTGGTCTGATTTCAAGAAGTTCTGGCAGGGTCTGCTGGCCGAGGTCAAGGCCGCGCCCGAGTCGTTTGCGGTGCTCGGTGAGCCCAGTTCCAGCCCGACGCTGGCGCGGATGAAGGACGGGTTGCTGTCGGCGTTCCCCGGGGCGAAGTGGTACACCTACGCCCCGATCAACCGGGACAACGAGCTTCGCGGAGCGGAGTTGGCGTTTGAACGGCGGGTCCGCCCGCAGTACCGGCTGGACAAGGCGGACGTGATTGTCTGCTTCGACAGCGACCTGCTGGGCGATCACCCGAACAAGGTGCGTCACGCTCACGACTGGGCGCAGGGCCGAAAGACCGCCGAGGCCGGCCGGATGAACCGGCTTTACGTGGCCGAGAGCGCCATGACGATCACGGGCAGCGTGGCGGATCATCGTCAGCCGATCCGATCGGCGAAGATCGGATCGCTGGTGCAGGCGGTGGCGCAGCGGTTGAAGCTGATGCCCGGGTCCAGTTCGCTCAACGGCGAGAGCGCGTTCGTCGAGGCGTTGCTCAAGGATCTGGAAAGCCACCGCGGCCGATCGTTGGTCGTGGCCGGGCCGGGCCAGTCGCCGGAGGTCCATGCCCTGTGCTGGGCGATCAACGAGGCGCTGGGGAACATCGGCCGAACGGTCGAGGTGACCGAGGAGCCGGATGTGCTGGGCGGGTCGAACGTCGGCTGCTTCCAGGACATCCAGGAACTGGCGAACGCGATCGACGCCGGCCGGGTCAAGCACCTGCTGATTCTGGGTGGCAACCCGGTGTACGATGCGCCGGCGGACTTGGGCTTTGCCGAGAAGCTGGGCAAGCTGACAACGGCGATCCATCTTTCCGAATACGTCAACGAAACCGGCAAGCTGTGCGATTGGCGTCTGCCCAAGGCGCACTATCTGGAGTGCTGGGGTGACGGCCGATCGTGGGACGGCACGCTGGGCGTTCAGC
>CAZJCN010000038.1:7945-16085 GCA_964544195.1 uncultured Phycisphaeraceae bacterium
TATCTGGAGTGCTGGGGTGACGGCCGATCGTGGGACGGCACGCTGGGCGTTCAGCAGCCGTTGATCCTGCCGATCGCGCGTAAGGGGGCCGAGTCAAAGAGCCCCGCCGAGCTGGTCGCCATGCTGTTGGGTGAACCGGCGACGGACGGCTACACCCTCGTGCGTCAGACGATGGCTCAGTACCTGTCGTCGGCGAACTTTGAGGCGTCGTGGCGTGAGGCATTGCATACTGGCGTGGTGGACGGCACGGCGTATCAGCCGTTGACGGTTCGGCCGAAGCAGGCCAACCTGCCCGCACCACCCCTGGCGGAAACCAACGGTTTTGAGCTGACGTTCCGGCCCGACCCCAGCGTGTACGACGGGCGGTATGCCGACAACGGCTGGCTGCAGGAGACCCCGGACCCGCTGACGAAGGTGACGTGGGATAACGCGGCGTTGATCAACATCGCCGACGCGAAGGAACTCGGTGTCCGTACCGGTGACATGATCGAGGTGCAGGTCGGCGGGCGGTCGTTGAAGATCGCGGCCTACCTGATGCCGGGCCAAGCGCGTGGCTCAGTGGCGCTGCCGTTGGGCTACGGCCGAACGGTGTCCGGCCCGATCGGTGTCGGGGTCGGATTCAACACGTACGCGCTGCGTTCCAGTGATCGGCCTTACATCGAGCGTGAGGCGAAGCTGTCGCCGGTCCCGGGTGAACATTATCAACTGGCGTTGACTCAGAACCACCACCTGATCGATCCGATCGGCCAGAAGCTGACGGACTACCGCACGGGGAAGCCGGGGGTCAGCGGGTCGATCATCAAGGAAGCGACGCTGGACGAGTACCAGCGTGATCCGAAGAACGCCTGGAAGAAGCCGGGCGAGCACGCGGTGGTGCCGCTGCAGTTGTGGGACCCGCCGTACACGACCGAGCCGAAGCGTGAGGGCGGGCCGGTAGCGTTCAACAACCCGCACGCCTGGGGCATGACGATCGACATGAACGCCTGCATCGGCTGCAACGCGTGTGTCGTGGCCTGCCAGGCGGAGAACAACGTCCCGGTGGTCGGCAAGGACATGGTGCTGATGAGCCGGGAGATGCAGTGGCTGCGGATCGACCGGTACTTCAAGAACGATCGCGAGCAGGACCCGGACGCGGAGAACCCGCAGGTGGTGCATCAGCCGATGCTCTGCCAGCAGTGCGAGAACGCGCCGTGCGAGCAGGTGTGCCCGGTGGCGGCGACGGTGCACGATGCCGAGGGCCTGAACGTGATGGTTTACAACCGCTGCATCGGCACGCGGTACTGCTCGAACAACTGCCCGTACAAGGTCCGTCGGTTCAACTACTTCGATTACCACTCGATCGACCCGCGTGGGTCCGGGATCCCGGGCGTGCACGCCAAGCCTTGGCTGAACATCCCCGACACACAGCAGGAAGCGGCGATCGATCAGATCAAGCGGATGGTGTTCAACCCCGACGTGACCGTGCGGATGCGCGGCGTGATGGAGAAATGCACGTTCTGCATCCAGCGGATCAAGCGGCAGACCATCGACACGAAGAACCGCTGGGCACGCGGTGAGCGTGACAAACCGACGGTGGACGACGGGGCGATTGTCACGGCCTGCCAGCAGGCGTGCCCGACCCAGGCGATCGAGTTCGGCGACCTGAACGACGCGAACAGCCGAGTCACCAAGAGCCAGCAGAGCCCGCGTGCGTACATGGTGCTCGAAGAGTTGAACACCCGGGCCCGGACGCGGTACCTGGCGAAACTGAGGAACCCGAAACAGGAGGCGTGAGGCGGCGGCTGTGCAACAGGCGTTCGTGACGGACCGACCCGTCTTTCATGGCTCAGACTGAATCATCATGGCGACGATCACTACTCAACCTGACCTGGCCCGCGACCCGCTGGACAACACGACGGACGACCCGACCTGTCGTGCGCCGCTGGTCCTGGGGGACAATGACTTTACGACGGTCACGGACAAGGTGGCGGGGATCGCCGCCGGCCGGCCGCCGCTTGGCTGGTGGGTCCTGTTCGCGATCGCGTTCTCGCTGCTGTCGATGCTCGGGGCGCTGATCGGGTTCCTGGTCACCACGGGCGTCGGCGTGTGGGGCAACAACCAGCCGGTGAGCTGGGGTTTCCCGATCATCAACTTCGTGTTCTGGGTCGGTATCGGTCACGCCGGGACGCTGATCTCGGCGATCCTGTTCCTGTTCCGGCAGAACTGGCGGACGGCGATCAACCGTTTCGCCGAGGCGATGACGATCTTCGCGGTCATGTGTGCCGGGTTGTTCCCGGGGATCCACGTCGGTCGGCCGTGGCTGGCGTACTGGCTGTTCCCGATCCCGAACCAGATGGGGATGTGGCCGCAGTTCCGTTCGCCGCTGCTGTGGGACGTGTTCGCGGTCGGGACCTACGCGACGGTGTCGCTGCTGTTCTGGTACGTGGGAATGATCCCGGACCTGGCGACGCTGCGTGACCGGTGCAAGAACCGTTTCGGGCAGATCGCGTACGGGTTGTTCAGCCTGGGCTGGACCGGGTCGAGCCGGCACTGGCACCGTTACGAGAAGGCGTACCTGTTGCTGGCGGCGTTGGCGACCCCGCTGGTGCTGAGCGTGCACTCGGTGGTGTCGTTCGACTTCGCCGTGTCTCAGTTGCCCGGCTGGCACACGACGATCTTCCCGCCGTACTTCGTGGCGGGTGCGATCTACGGCGGGTTCGCGATGGTGATCACCTTGGCCGTCCCGGCGCGGGCGATCTTCAAGATCAAAGACATCATGACCGACCGGCATATCGAGAACTGCTGCAAGGTCATGCTCGGGACCGGCATGATCGTGACGTATGCCTACGGGATCGAGTTTTTCATCGCCTGGTATTCCGGACACCACTACGAGCAGGCGGCGTTCTTGAACCGGGCGCTGGGGCCGTACCAGTGGGCGTACCTGACGATGGTGTTCTGCAACTGCATCGGGCCGCAGATCCTATGGTTCAAGTGGGCGAGACGGAACGTGTGGACGATCATGTTCGCGGCCATGTGCGTGAACGTGGGCATGTGGTTCGAGCGGTTCGTGATCGTGGTGACGAGTCTGCACCGTGACTTCCTGCCGTCGAGCTGGGCCTTGTTCAAGCCGACGTGGGTGGATATCGGGATGCTGGTCGGCTCGTTCGGTCTGTTCTTCACGTTCTTCCTGTTGTTCTGTAAGTTCCTGCCGGTGTTGGCGATGGCGGAGGTCAAGACCGTGATGCCGCAGGCCCACGACATTCATCACGAGCCGGGCGAGGCGTATAACCCGGACGAGGATCAGACGGATTACCGGCCTGACCATCCGATCACGGAGCTTGGAGGTGGCCAATGACACAGCTCATAGACCCGCCTGCGGTGGACCGGGCCGATGAAGCCTCTGTGAAATATCACGGGGTCATCGGCGAGTTCGAGACGGTCAACGACATCATGCACGCGGCGAAGAAGGCGCGTGATGAGGGGTTCATGTATTGGGACGTCCATACGCCGTTCCCGGTTCACGGGATGGACTCGGCGATGGGGATCCGTCCGACGGTGCTGCCTTGGATCGTGCTGGCGTGTGGTCTGACCGGGGCGGCGATCGGGCTGGCGCTGACGATCGGAACGATGGCGACCAGCGGGATCGACCTGCCGGGGCTGCCCGGAGCGGCGGCGCCGATCCGCGGGTACAAGTTCCTGATCTCGGGTAAGCCGTTCAACAGCCTGCCGGCGTATATCCCGGTGGTATTCGAGCTGACGATCCTGCTGTCAGCGTTCGGGGCGGTGTTCGGGATGCTGCTGCTGAACCGGTTGCCGAAGCTGTACAACCCGCTATTGAAGAGTCGGCGTTTCCGTCGGTCGACGGCGGACCGGTTCTTTATCGAGGTGCAGGCACGCGACCCGCGGTTCGATCCCGAGAAGACGTCAGCGTTTCTGCGTCAGATCGGGGCGGTGAACGTGGAATTGATCGAGGACTGAAAGCCCGGCGTCTATGGCGTCGGCCAGCAAACGTGAGAGACCGATGGTCAAGTGGATCGTTGAAGAACTGAAGCTGCCGTCCCCGCCGTTCTGGCTGATCGCGGGGCTGCTGATCCTGTTGAGTCTGCACCTGGTGCCGTTGGCGTTGATCGCGCGGGCGCGGGTGTCGACGTCAACCAAGCCCCGGCCGCATATGTTCCTGGACATGGATAAGCAGACGAAGCTCAAGGCGCAGGCGGACTCGATCGTGTTCGCGGACGGCCGGGCGATGCGTCTGCCGGTGCCGGGCACGGTGGCGTGGGGCCAGAGCAGTGCCGCTCCGGACCCGGACGTGCTGCAGAACGACGACCACTATTACCGGGGCTACAAGGTGGTGAAGAACGCCGAGACCGGCGAGATGGAAACGGTGTATTTCGAGGGCTTCCCCGCACAGGTGACGGTGGATACGGCTTTGTTGAAACGGGGGCAGGCGAAGTTCAACACGTACTGCTTCCCGTGCCACGGCTATGTCGGGCAGGGCAACGGGCCGATCCATCAGCGTGCGATGAAGATCGGGGCTGGGTCGACCGGCTGGGTTCCCCCCAGCGACCTGACCGACGCGGAGCGCAGCAGTCGATCGGAGGGACAATTGTTCAATACGATCACGAACGGGATCCGGAACATGGCAGGCTACGGCAGCCAGATCCCGGTGCATGATCGCTGGGCGATCGTGGCGTACCTGCGAGCGTTGCAGCTGAGCCGACACGCGCCCGAGTCGATCGCGAAGCAGAACTGAGAGACGTCATCGGGTCGGCGAAGAACCGATCGGCCCGATCATGGGACATGGTTAACCGACAGGTTTGAATCAGATACGGAGCGTATACCTTGGCTCACCATCACGAGCCCGTATTGCAGGAAGGCGACAAGCGCCGGCTGGGGGCCGGGGCGAGGTCGTTTGGGTTGACGGCGATCATCGTCGGCATCGTCGCGTTGCTGGCCGCGTTGGGTCTGGCGAAGGTCCAGGGCGGCGGGCTTGAGCGGTTCGGCTATGCCTATGTGCTGAACTACGCGTTCTGCCTGAGCATTGCGCTGGGTGGGCTGTTCCTCGTGCTGGTGACGCACCTGTTCCGGGCCGGGTGGGTCGTGGCGGTCCGTCGGATCGCAGAAGTGATGGCAGCAAACATGCCGGTCATGGCGGTGCTGTTCATCCCGATCCTGCTGTATGTGTTCATGGGCGACGGGATGTTGTACCCGTGGGCGGCGTCGAAGTTCGATGATCCACATTTCGAAGCGCACCACGCCTCGGCCGAGCCGGCGGTGGATGACGGGGTGCGGATCATCACGGTAGCGAATGAATCGGCTGGTCACGCTGAAGATCCCGAGCATGGGGCGGTGCACGACACCGCGGACGGTCATGCTTCGGCTGCACACGGCGGCACGTCTCATGCCGACGAGGCGGGGCACGACAGCGAATCTCACGGCGTGGTGGCTGAGCGCAAGCATCATCACGCGGAGCTGGTCGATGCCATGGTTCCGGGCAAACGGCCGTACCTGACCAAAGGCTTTTTCACGATCCGCTGGGTGGTGTACCTGCTGATCTGGTCCGGTCTGGGGCTGTGGTATCTCAAGACGAGCGTGAAGCAGGAGGACAGCGAGGATAAGCCCCGGTTGACGCGGAAGATGGAGATCCTGGCCGCTCCGGGCACACTGCTGTTCGCCTTGACGCTGACGTTTGCCGGGTTCGACCTGCTGATGTCGCTGGATCCGGTATGGTTCTCGACGATGTGGGGCGTGTACTACTTTGCGGGCAGTGCGTTGGGAGCCGTGGCGACGCTTATTCTGGCGTTGATGGCGCTACAGCGGTTCGGGTATCTGCCGAGTGTGAACGTCGAACATTACCACGATCTGGGCAAGCTGCTGTTTACATTCGTGTTCTTCTGGGGTTACATCGCGTACAGCCAGTTCATGCTGATCTGGTACGCGAACCTGCCCGAGACGAACTACTGGTTTGAACTGCGTGGGATCACGACCGAGTCCGGCAACCCGTTCATCAACGGCTGGACCTGGGTGGCGTTGGCGCTATTATTCGGTCACCTGCTCATCCCGTTTCTGGGACTGTTGTCCCGGTGGATCAAGCGCAGCCGGAAGCTGCTGGCGTTCTGGGCGGTCTGGCTGCTGGCGATGCACTGGGTGGACCAGTGGTGGGTGGTGATGCCGAACCTGGTGTACACGCCGGTTCAGTCGGAGCCGGGGCCGATGCTGCCGATGGTGGAACTGCTGTGTCTGATCGGTTTGGGCGGGATCGCGCTGGGTGGCGCGGTGTTGCGGGCGACCCGGCAGGGGTTGATCCCGGCGGGCGACCCCCGGCTGGGCGACTCCCTCGGCCACGTGAACCCCTATTGATCGGATTGACTCACGACAGACCCAACGGAAGGAAACCCATACGATGCCCTCCGGTTCTCATGACATCAATGTCCGCGTACTGGCCCTGATAGGGGTCATCAGCGCGATCCTGGTGTACGCGTTGATCGTGGCGACGCAGGCGTGGTTCCGTTACGAGTTTGCCCGTGAGAACGAACGCAAATACGTCAACGTGCCGTTTGCCGAGCTGGAGCAGTTGAAGCAGGCACAGTTGCAGGAGTTGCAGGTCGATCCGCACCCGGTTTCGCCGGACCAGCCAGATACATGGGTGATCCCGATCGACCGGGCGATGCAGGAAGTGGTCAAGCAGTACGGCAAGCAGCAGTAAACAGAACTCAGCACTGGGGTCCGACCCCGGCTGAAACGCATCGGGAAAAGACACGGAAACGACGAACGACATGAACCCGGCCCGGACACACAACACGTTCCGATGGACACGCCTGCTGGCGTGCGCGGTGTTGTTGTCGGGTGGGTTGTGCGATTCATCTGTCGGTCAGGCGATCGCGCCCCAGTCAGCACCGGTTCCCGCGGATGTCACCCCGAAACAGCTCGAAGGGGTGGACATGGACTACCACCTCGGGGCGAAGCTGTCGCCGGATCTGGTGTTCACCGATTGGCAAGGCGAGCGGGTGAGGCTGGGGGATTTCTTCGACGGTAAGCGTCCGATCGTGCTTCAGCTCGGTTACTACGAATGCCCGATGCTCTGCGGGTTGGTGTTCCAGGGGCTGCACAAGGTGATCGGTGAGACGAGCCTGACCTTGGGCGAGGATTATCAGGTCGTGACGGTGAGTATCGACCCGGCCGAACGTCCCTCACTGGCGCGAATGAAGCGGCAGACATTGACGCAGGACCTTCGGATCGCCGAGGGTGAACCGGGCTGGCATTTTCTGGTCGGCGAATCGCACATGATCGAGAAGCTGGCCGACGAAGTGGGGTTCGGGTTCCGCTGGGTGCGGGAGCAGCAGCAGTTCGCCCACCCGGCGGTGATCATGATCCTTTCGCCGGACGGCGTGGTGACGCGGTACCTGTCGGGGATCAACTACGCGGAGCCGACGTTTCGGATGTCGCTGGTCGAAGCGTCGGAGGGACAGGTCGGCTCGCTGACGGATCAGTTCCTGCTGACGTGCCTGCATTACGACCCGTCGCTGGGGACGTACTCGATGACGGCGATGGGGATCATGCGGATCGGCGGGGCGTTGACGGTGGTGGTGCTGGCGGTGGTGATCGGCACGCTGCTGTGGCGTGAACACCGGCGACGAAACAGGACATCAAAGGACACACATTCGGCCGCGCACGCCGCGGCGCATCAGGGCTGACGCCCAAGGGAAAGTGACGGGATGCTGGCGACCCTAGCACAATATGCCGAAAAGACGATCTTCCTGCCCCCGCCGGTTTCGACGGTGGCGCCCAAGCACGACGCGCTGTACCACTTCGTGTTCTGGATGAGCGTGTTTTTTGTGGTGTTGATCGCCGGGCTGCTGGTCTATTTCGTGATCAAGTACCGGCGGAAAAGCCACCACGACATCCCGGTCGGGCCGACGCACTCGACGGCGATCGAACTGGGCTGGACCCTGCCGCCGTTGGTGCTGGTGCTGGTGATCTTCACCTGGGGTTTCCGCGGGTTCATCGACATGAATCAGGCGCCCAACGGCGCCTATCAGGTGTTGGTCAACGCCAAGAAGTGGAGCTGGTCGTTTACTTACGACGGCGGCCAGCAGGACAGCGAACTGCATGTGCCGGTGAACACGCCGATCAGCCTGCTGTTGACCTCGGAGGACGTGAT
>CAZJCN010000039.1:0-15469 GCA_964544195.1 uncultured Phycisphaeraceae bacterium
CCGAAACGCTGACGAACAACCTGTACAACGCCACGCTTCGGGAGATGCAGGACTTCGCTCGGGAAACCGGTGCCCTGTCCCATACTTACCAGGATGCTGACGGCGTGACCTGCCTGTCGGTCCTTGACACGCAGAAGTACAAGCGAGAGTTCCATGTTCAAAGCTACCACCTGCTGGGCGCTTCGGGCTTGGTACTGCGAACCCAATCGATCTTTGAAGTCCTGAACCGAAAGTAACCCTGCCTGTGAGCTGAACCGTTATCCCCTACCCCGTGTTCATCACGGGGTTTTTTATTAGCATGACCCCCGCCGACTTAACGCCGCGGCCCTTGTAATCAGCATGCTGTCCGGCCACACGTTGATAAAACTTTCAACATTGGATTCATCACCTGTCATGAAGTACGAACCCAACTGGACATCACTGAGGCACCACGCCATCCCACAATGGCTGATTGACGCCAAGTTCGGCATTTACTGCCACTGGGGTATCAGCTCGATCAAATATCTGCCCGAATACGCGAAGCTGTCGGACGAACAAGCCTTGGAAAAGTTCACCGCGGAACGCTTTGAACCTGAGGAATGGGCATCACTGTTCAAACAGGCTGGCGCTCGATTCGCAGGCCCCGTGGCCTGGCACGGCAGCCCGTTCATTCACTGGGACAGCGCCATCAGTGACTACAACAGCGTCCAACGGAATCCGCATCGAGACATCGTCGGAGAGGTGAGCGAAGCGGTACGCAGTCACGGCCTGAAATTCATCGCCTCTTTCCACTGCATCAGTGACGACGGCTGGCTGGAACTGGCGAGCGAGGCGATCGATAAATACCTGCCCGATATCGTCTGGGTCGACGCGAGTTTCGGTGGAACCAAACAAGCCAACCATCTGAGATTACTCGATGGGTCGCGTTACGTCGGGACCGAGGCGGACAAGCCGAACGCTGACACGCCCAATCCCGGCGGACACCCGGCCGACGTCCTTGAATACCTGTCTGATCGTTTCCAACGGCAGTTCATCGCACATTATTACAACCGTGCAGCAGAGAAAGAGCGCGAAGTCGCATTTGTATACAAGTCTTATGACATCCCCCCCGGCATCGGGATGCGCGACCTCGAAAACGGACTGCTGTCGGATATCGCATACGACGTGTGGATGACCGATATCGACATGAACAAAGTGCCGGACTGGGACACACACGGCTGGTTCTACCGCCCGGGTGTCCCCACTCGAACCGCTGCCAATATTGTTCACGTCCTGATGGACGTGATCAGTAAAAACGGCCTGCTGTTGCTCAACGTCCCGCCTCTTGCCGACGGAAGTTTTTCGGACGAGGTGCGCAATACCTTGTTAACGGTCGGTGAATGGTTGCGCAAGCATCACGAAGCAGTGTACGACACGTCGCCTTGGTCTCTGTTTGGTGAAGGACCGACGGTGATCAAACCTCACAGATACAACTATCATCACAACGACCACTTCGGCCAAACGCAATTCGTCCCCGAAGACATCCGATTCACGGTGAAAGACTCGACACTGTATGCCACCTGCCTGGGATGCCCCAAGGACAGGCAGGTCACCATCCGGACGTTAAGCACGCGGTTCAAGACACAGCTTGGGACGATCCTAGGCGTTTCAATGGTGGGACACGATACCCCGGTCGAATGGGATCACGGGCCGGATGGGCTAACCATTAAACTCCCCAATGCCATTGAACTGAATCCCTTGGCAAACGTGTTCCGAATCGAAACGCTTTAATCCACAATCCAACAGTGCCGATCAATTCAAAACGCAATGACATGTATGCAACATGAATTGATCGTACAATGACAGGATGCAAACCAACCATCAAACCGATCGCGAATCAGTTTGCCGAACGATCGAATCATCGGGACTGGTAGCCATCCTGCGGACCCTGATTGACACGGGCCTGTTCGAGGCCTGCCATGCCATGGTGCAAGGCGGGCTCCGTGTAGCCGAAGTCCCGCTGACCACACCCGGCGCTCTGGAGCTGGTCAGTCGGGTCAGGCGGGAACTCGACGGGCAGTTGCTCATGGGAACGGGCAGTGTCCTGGATGCCGAAGGTGTCCGACGCTCGGTGGATGCGGGGGCCCAATTCATCGTCAGCCCGATCCTCAAAGCCGAAATCATTGAAACCAGTCACACCTTGGGGGTGCCTTGCATGCCCGGGGCGCTGACGCCGACGGAAATCCAGACGGCGTGGGAACTGGGTGCGGACATCGTCAAAGTGTTTCCCGCTCACCGTGCGGGCGGGCCGGGCTACATCCGTGAGATCCTGGCTCCCCTGCCACACCTGAAACTGATGCCCACCGGCGGGGTCTCGATCGACACCGCCCGGGAATGGCTGGAAGCCGGGGCCGTCAGCCTTGGCGTAGGCACGTCCCTGTTCCGCCCGGACCTTATTAAGGCAGAAGACTGGAAGACTTTAGCCGATAGTGTCCGTGCGTTTGTCGACTTGGTGAATCAAACCCGCCGGGTAAGCCGTTAGATCGCTTCAGTCCGCATGGCAGATTGTCCGATAATGTGATTCAACCATGCCGGCTGTTTGCCCCTTATGTGGGTGGGCAGCCTGTGCACTGAAGATGACTGCTCAGATTCGGAGATCGACCTGATGATAAAAAAGACCCTGATCATCGCTTGCCTGGCCGCCTTGTCTCTGACCTTGCTCGGATGCAATACCATTCACGGGGTGGGACAGGACCTCGAAGCGGTCGGCGAAGGCATTCAAGAAGCGACCGAATAGGTGACAACACGGCCGACTGATCGACGAATGAGTATGCCGTACCATCAGGACGGGTTTCAGCTACCCAACAGCTTAACCGGGCAGCGACAACATGAAATCAGTCCCGCGCCCTGGTGCGGTATGGACCGTGATATGCCCGCCATGCTCTTCCACAATACGCCGGCTGGTAGGCAGTCCTAATCCCGACCCGCCCCGTTTCGTCGAGTAATACGGCTGGAAGATCTTTTCCGCCACGTCCTCTGCCATGCCGGGCCCCGTATCAATCACGTGGATACAGAACTCTTGACCGCCGGGGCTTCGGCGGCGCTCCGTACGAATAATCAGCTCATCCGCGCCGCCATGAGGCTGCTCTTTTTCGCGGGCATGGGTCATCGCCTGCACCGCATTGATAAGCAGATTCAACAACGCCTGCTTGAGCAGGGAGGCGTCGGCCTCCACCACCGGGTTGTCGGCTGACAACTGTGTCCGCAGATTGATGCCCGCCTGTCGTGCTTGTGGCTCAAAGAAATCAACCAGTTCTTCGATCATCGCATGCAGGTCGGTCGGTTGGAGATCGAGTTCCACCCGCCCCGCGAATCGGAGAAAATCCTCCAAGATGTCTCTCAGCCTGTACGACTCTCGGCTCAATGATTCCAGCCGACGGCTGATTCGTCCTAATGCCTCGATATGTGTTGGCTCAAGCGCCTGATCCTCCGCCATGTGCCCAAGATCTTCCTGGAGTAGTTGGACATTCAACCCGATGGTGGACAACGGGTTTTTGATTTCATGGGCCAGGCCGCCGGTCATTGTGCCCAGCTCAGCCAGTCGCTCCGCGGCACGGGCGCGCTGCTCGAGGTGTCGGACACGACGCTCGGTCCGCCGACTCCATGCCGCCGCTAATGGGAGGGCAAAGAGAATTCCCAGTCCCAAGCCGATGAAAAGATAGGACCACATCGCCCGGAAGGATACCCCGACCGGGTGCATGTGTCACGGAACACCCTCTGAAGAGTGTGTAGGTGTGTGGGATTAAATACCCCGGGACGGAGATGACTCCGCCCCGAGATCATTGGTCCGGATATAACCAGATCGGAACGAGTTAATGAGTGCTGGCCTGATGAGCTGCTTTGGCACGCTCGACGGTGCGGGCCTGCCAGCCTTTTTCGCCCTCTACCAAGTCATACTCCACCGCTTCACCATCTTTCAGGGAACGGAAGCCATCGCCCTTGATCTGGCTGTAATGCACAAACACATCCTGACCCTGCGGACCGGTGATAAACCCATAGCCCTTCTTGGGGTCAAACCACTTAACCTGACCACGAATCATCGGCATTGTCGGTCTCCTCACTGAGAACGAGGCACAAGTAACAGACGTGAAACGAATCACAAATGACTGCCAACCTATTTATCCGGGTGAGTGCTCACCCATGCCACATATAAGAGAAGTGACTCCATCCGCCTACTCAACCGTGCGGCCACTCGCCACACCCGACTCTTGGCACGACTCACCCGTGCCATGGACCTACACGGCCCCTTATCCGCCTTGCGAGCGAGGTTTGTTGAGTGACATGACCCCGCCCGAAGGCCTACCTATTTTACCCGCTTTACGCCAATGCGCAAAGACCCGGTGTGTCAAATGGGCGTCACCCACATGGCACACCGGGTCCGATATTAAACGATTATTTTGTTAAACGGAAGCTTTTTCTTCCGATTTTTCGGCTTCCTCGGCCAAAGCCGCCTTACGAGACAGCTTGACTCGCCCTTGATCGTCGATCAGAAGCACTTTCACCCGCACCTTGTCTCCGACCTTCACAACGTCCGTGACTTTCTCCACGTAACCGTCCTGAAGCTCGGAGATATGGCACAAGCCATCCTGGCCGGGGATCACTTCGATGAATGCACCGAAGTCCTTGATAGTCGTAACTTTACCAGTGTAGATCTGACCGACCTTGACCTCGGCACCGATCTTCTCGATTTCCTCGATGGCTCGCTCGGCTTTCCCGGCACCGACCGCGGAGACGTAAATCGTGCCGTCTTCCTCGATCTCGATCTTCGCGCCGGTTTCAGCCTCGAGCGCCCTGATTTGCTTGCCACCGGGGCCGATGAGCTTGCCGATCTTGTCGGGGTGAATCTTGGTGGTGAGCATGCGCGGAGCCCACTGGCTCAATTCCTTCCTCGGTTCGGGGATGGCCGCCCGGATCTTCTCGATGATCTCGAGTCGATTCTTCCGCGCCAGCTCGAAGGTCTTACGGATCTGATCGATGCTCAGCCCACGGATCTTCAGATCGAGCTGAATCGCGGTGATGCCGTTCTCCGTACCGGTAACCTTGAAGTCCATGTCACCGAAGTGATCTTCTTCGCCTTGGATGTCGGTCAGGTAAACGTCTTCCTGTCCAGGCTCGTCCGCCTTGATCAGGCCGATACTGATGCCTGCGACCGGTGCCTTGATCGGCACACCGGCATCCATCAGCGCCAGGGTTCCGCCGCACGCCGACGCCATGCTGGACGAACCATTGGACTCCATGATGTCGCTGACCAGCCGAACGGTATAGGGGAACTCATCCACGTCGGGCAAGACGGGCGCCAGAGCTTTTTCAGCCAGCTTGCCGTGCCCGATATCGCGCCGGCTCGGGCCGGTGATCCGCTTGACCTCGCCCACACTAAACGGCGGGAAGTTGTAATGCAGGAAAAACTTCTCCGCGTATTCCTCACCCAACCCATCGACGATCTGCTCGTCCTTGCCGGTACCCAGCGTACAGGTGACCAGTGCCTGGGTTTCGCCGCGGGTGAACAGAGCCGAGCCGTGCACCCGAGGCAGCACCGCCACTTCACACGAGACGGGCCGAAGCTCGTCATACTTTCGACCATCCGTGCGCTTGCCGCTGCGGATGATCTCGCGGGTGATCACTTCCTCCAAGTCGTGGATAACTTCTTTCGCCTGCTTACGGCGTTCAGCCGCCCGCTTGTGTTCAGCGTATGAAGCATCTTCACCCGGCTCGGGAAATTCACTTTCCAGGAAATCCGAAATCGCCTGCTTGACCGCATTCTGACGGTCCAGCTTGGAGCCATCGGTGGTCTTGGCGGCCTTGAGCGGCCCGGCGAGTTTTTCGTGAACCGTCTTGACGATGTCGTCCGGGATAGCCGGTGTCTCATCGACCTTTTCTTTACCGCACTTCGCAGCCAGCTCTTCGATCAACCCGGCAATCGCCTTCACATGGGTAAAGCCTTCTTCGATAGCGGCCGCTACCACATCTTCGGGCAACTCATACGCCCCCACCTCGATCATGTTCAGGCCGTCTTTATGACCACAAAGTAGCAAGTCCAGGTCGGAAAACTCACTCTGCGCTGCGGTCGGCATGACGATGAACTTGCCATCCACCCGTCCCATCCGCACGTTCCCGACCGGGCCGAGGAACGGAACCGAGCTGATCGTCAAAGCGGCGCTCGCAGCGATGCCGGCCAACACGTCCGGGTCGTTCTGACCGTCCGCCGCCAACACCCAGCATTGGATCTGAACCTCATCCTTGAAACCCTTGGGGAACAATGGCCGAAGCGGCCGATCGATGTTCCGCATGGTCAGGATTTCTTTCTGATTCGGGGCCCCCTCGCGCTTACGGAACCCACCCGGGAACTTGCCCGCTGCGCTGAGTTTTTCCCGGTAGTCCACGGTCAGGGGGAAGAAGTCGATCCCTTCCCGAGGTGCCGCCCGCACCACGGTCCCGAGAACCACGGTTTCGCCGAACTGAACAACCACAGCCCCATCGGCCTGCTTGGCGATCTTGCCCGTCTCTAGGCTGAGTGTCCTGCCGCCAAGCGGCATCTCTACACGGTGAATATTCATAGTGGATACTTCCTTTGTATCGGGTCGGATATGAAACGGGAACATGAGCCATCTCGACCACGATGGCCTCCCAGTCAGCCGTCCCGTTAAAAAAGGAAGCAGAGGGCAGATGGCCTGTGACGCCTATGCAAAGCCAAGCCGCCTGCGGCGGGCCTGCCCGTGGAAGTGTCGGCGTCTCGGGTCGCCTGCCGTCTGGGTCCTGCCGGACACACGTCCGGAACCGGGACGGCCAGCGTGAAAATTACTTACGAAGCCCCAGCCGCCCGATCAGCTTCTGGTAGGCCGGCCGATCCGTCCGGGCCAGGTATCGCAACAGCCGATTGCGGGTCGAAACCATCTGCAACAGGCCTCGCCGGGAGGCGAAGTCGTGCTTATGGTCTCGCAGGTGCTGGGTTAGGTTGTTGATCCGCTCGGTCAGGATCGCAACCTGAACCTCAGGACTGCCAGAGTCCTTTTCATCGCGGCGGAAATCCTGGATGATCTGAGCCTTCTTCTCTGCGGTAATCGCCATCGTTTTCGTCTCGCTGGACCGGTACGGATACCTGCCCGGCCCTTGTGGGGGAGTTTTACTCTGCTAAATTGCTAGCCTGTTAGTTTAGCAGAAGCCGATTGGCCGGGCAACGTCACAACCCTGTCACCACGGCCTACCCGCCAAACAATAACAAACCTAGCATATAAAAAGAGTTACAATTCTCACCATGCACCCGCTCTCCCCTACCCGGCGACACCAGAAATCGGCCAAGGCATTTGAACAGGCCAAGGCTCGCATGCCCGGGGGCGTCAGCTCGCCCGTCCGGGCCTTCAAGGCGGTCGGACGGGATCCGGTGTTCATCCAGCACGGCAAAGGGGCGATCGTCACCGATATCGACGGAAACTCGTACATCGACTACGTCATGTCCTACGGGCCGTTGATCCTCGGACATGCCCACGAATCGGTCGTGGCGGCGATTGCCGAAGCCGCCGGGCACGGTACCAGCTTCGGGATGCCGACCGAAGCGGAAACCCGACTGGCGGAACTGGTCATCTCAGCCGTCCCCTCCATCGAACTGATCCGATTCGTCAATTCAGGAACGGAAGCGGTGATGTCGGCTATCCGTCTGGCACGCGGCAGCACCGGCCGGGCGAAGGTGGTCAAATGTACCGGCTGCTATCACGGGCACAGCGACAGCCTGCTCGTCGAAGCCGGTAGTGGCGCAACCACCCTCGGCGTCCCCAGTTCTGCCGGCGTCCCGACCACGATCACACAAGACACCGTTCTGGTCCCATATAACGATCTGAACGCAACCCGCCGTGTTTTTGAATCGCTCGGCCACGACATCGCCTGCATGGTCGTGGAACCGGTGGCAGGCAACATGGGCGTCGTGCCCCCTGTGAACGGATATCTTCAAGGCCTGCGATCATTGTGTGATGAGCACGGTTCTCTTCTAATCTTTGATGAAGTGATGACCGGGTTCCGCGTCGCCCATGGCGGCGCCCAATCACTCTATGGCATCACGCCGGACCTGACTTGCCTGGGCAAGATCATCGGCGGTGGTCTGCCCTGCGCGGCTTACGGCGGCCCCGAAAAGATCATGCGACAAGCAGCCCCGGACGGCCCGGTGTACCAGGCGGGAACACTCAGCGGCAATCCGCTCGCAATGGCAGCCGGGATCGCCACGCTGGAAGCGCTGCAACAGCCCGGGGTCTATGACCAGCTTGAAGCACGATCAGCCGAGCTGGAGTCCGGCCTGCGAGACGCCGCAACCGCGGCCGGTATTCCTGTCAGCATCAGCCGGGTCGGTTCCATGTTGTGCGTGTTTTTCAGCAAAGATCGGGTGATGAATTATCAGCAGGCCCTAAACTGCCGAACCGATCAGTACGCGGTTTTCTTCAACGCCATGTTGGACGCCGGCGTCATGTTGGCGCCCTCGCAATACGAGGCGTGGTTCATTTCCACCGCCCACGACCCGTCGAATATCGAAAACACCGTGAACGCGGCAAGTCGAGCCTTTCAGGCAGCCGCCTCCGTCGATTAAAAACCGACTCAATCCCGTACTCATACAGGTCCAATCATGGATGTTCCTGTTCAGGTGATGGACTGACGCCCGGCTTCGGCAGGAGCACACTCTTGGCCAGGAAAAACAGAACGGGGTAAAGCAGAAGCTCGAGAACAAACGCGGTCGCCAGCCCACCGATCATCGGAGCGGCCAACCGGCGCATCGTATCCGCCCCGGCACCTTGTGCCCATAACAACGGGACCAGACCGATGAAGGTGGTCATCACCGTCATGGTCTTGGGACGAATGCGCTGGACCGCTCCGTCGTGAATCGCGTGCCAAAGATCCAAACGGTTCCGCATCCGTCCCTCGGCCACGAACCGTTCGTAACTGTTCTCAAGGTACAACAACATCACCAGGCCCGTCTCGACAGCAAGACCGGCCAACGCAATGACGCCGACCCAAACCGCCAAAGACAGGTTGTAGTCCAGCAGATACAACAGCCAGACGGCACCAACCAACGAGAACGGAAGCGACAACACCAGAACCGCCACACGCAACCAGCTACGCGTCGCCATGTAGAGCAACAACAGAATGATCACACCGGTCAGCGGGACCACCACCATCAGCCTCGCTCGCGCAGCCTGCATGTATTCATATTGCCCAGACCAGACAATCGAATACCCGGCCGGGAAACGGACCTGCCTGGCGACAGCCTGTTGAGCGCGAGACACAAACGTCCCCACATCGATCCCCGCGATATCGACATACACCCAACTCGTCAGACGGGCGTTCTCGCTCTTGACCATCGGCGGACCTTTATGGATCCGGATCTCGGCCAACTGTCCGATCGGGATCTGAGCACCGGAGGGCGTAGCCACGAGGGTCTGCTTCAATGCGTCCATGTTGTCGCGCAGTTCGTGGGGATAACGGATGTTGACGGGGTAACGTTCCAAGCCTTCAACCGTCCACGTCACGTTCATCCCGCCCAGTGCGGACATGATGACGTCCTGAACATCCCCGACAGTCAATCCATAACGCGCGATCAGTTCACGATTGATGTCGAAATCCAGATAATTACCGCCGACACTTTTTTCAGGGTACGCACTGGTGACGTATTCGCTGATGGACGGGTCCGACTTAATGACGTTGGCGATCTGGTTGGCCAGATCGGAAAGCGTACGCAGGTCCGGCCCCATCACCTTGATCCCGACCGGTGTCTTGATGCCCGTGGAGAGCATGTCGATGCGTGTTTTGATAGGCATGGTCCAGGCATTGGTCAGCCCGGGGATCTGGATCGCATCATTCAGGCCCGGCACATGGATATCCGGCCCGCCATCGGGATTGGGGACGTTGTAGCCGTAGATCAGCTCGTCAATCGTGATCGTTCTGGCTTCATCGAAAAAGATCCCCGGCAGCCACGCCACCCAGCCGGGCCAGTTGTCATAAAAACGGGGCACAGGTCGGGTTCGCCAAAGACGCTTGTCGCGATGAAGTACAATTGTGGTTTCGAGCATGCTCGGTGGTGCGGGGTCGGTCGCGGTTTCGGCTCGCCCGGCTTTTCCATACACCGTCGCGACCTCAGGAAATGCCGTGATCAGTTTGTCGGTCTGTTGCAGCAGCTCGCGTGCCTTGTTCATGCTGATCCCCGGGTCGGTCGTGGGCATGTACAGCAGATCGCCCTCCTCCAAAGGCGGCATGAATTCTTTGCCCAACTGGCTGAACGGCACCCAGGTTACTGCCATCAAAATGACAGCCAGAACAACCGTCGCCCAACGGAACTGCATCACCAGAACGAACATCGGGTGATACACCTTCTGCAACAGAAGGCTGACCGGGTTGCGCTGCTCGGAATAGATTTTTTGGGGCAGAATGACCAGCCCGCTCCCGATCAACCACGCCCCAGCCAGCCAGATGCGAGCATCACTCAGCCCGGGTATAGGCAACCAGTACAACACGATGGCCGGGAACAGGATCGCAGCTAAATAAATGGCCCATCGTGTTTTTGCAGACCATCGGCTCGGGGTCACCCGTTCACGGATGAAATAAACCATCAGCACCGGGATGATGGTCACAGCCAGAATTGCCGCAGCCCCCATGGCGAACGTCTTGGTAAACGCCAACGGCCGAAACAGCCTGCCCGATTGTTCACCCAGCACAAATATCGGAAGGAAGCTGACAGTGATAATCAACAACGAGAAAAACAAGGTCGGCCCGACCTCGGCTGCGGCCTCTCCGATCAGAGTCACACGCTCTCGTGCATCCGGTTCACGATTGTTTTTCTCCTTGAATCGCTCCAGATGCTTGTGCGCGTTCTCCACCATCACGATCGACGAATCGACCATGACGCCGATCGATAAGGCAATCCCCCCCAGCGACATGATGTTGGCGTTGATACCCAGACCATGCATGATCAGGATCGTTGCCAGCACGCCCGTTGGCAGCACAAATGCAGCCACCAAGGCACTTCGTGCGTGCAACAGAAAGACCAGAATCACCAGCGACACCACGATGACCTCCTCGGTCAGCGTGTGATACACCGTCTCCACCGCCCGCTCGATCAGATCACTGCGGTCATAAGCGATTTCCACAGCGACTCCCGGAGGGAGACCCGCCTCAAGCTCCTGTAATTTTGACCTGACCAGCTCAATGGTCCGCTGCGCGTTCTCCCCGAACCGCATGACCACGGTTCCCCCCACGACCTCATCCTCGCCGTTCCACTCCGCGATACCCCGTCGGATCTCCGGGCCGATGCGCACTTCGGCCACATCCCGAAGGTATATCGGCGAGCCGCGATCGTTCACACCGAGGGCGATGTTCTCCAACTCCCGCAAAGCCAGTTCTGTTCGGATGGCTTCGATACTCTGACCGGCTTCACGCGCCCGGGTGATCTGTTCATTACTCAGCCCGCCGAGATACCCTAAGCCGCGCACCATGTATTCGGTTTCCCCCTGTTCGATCAGTCGGCCGCCCACGTCCTTGTTCGATTCCCGCAGCGCCATTTTGACGTGCCGAAGGGGGATGTTGTAAGCACGCAGCTTGACCGGATCCACCACGATCTGATACTGCTTGACGTACCCACCCACCGGGGCCACCTCGCTGACCCCTTCCACGGCAGTCAACTCGTAGCGCAGATACCAATCCTGCAACCCCCTTAAGTCCGACAGGTCCTGATCGGGCAATGTCAGCGGCGATCCGTCCAGCGGACACTTCTCGTAACCCTGCCGAAGTACCAGCTTCCTGACCTGATCGCGCCTGGATTCGGGCACCATGTCCATCGAATCGAAACGTTGATTGTTCTCCTGATCAACAAAGACAATTTTGGGCTGAGGGAATACCCGATGATGGATCAAACGATCGCGAATGTCTTGTTCTTCCGGCACTTGGTCGAGAGAGCCATACGAACGATCGGCCACGGGATCGTGCCAGAGCCCGTCGGGATGTTTCTCGCAATACGGGGCGGTAATCAGAACGTACTGAAATATCCAACCGACCCCGGTCGCGTCCGGCCCCAACTCAGGCGACGCGTTATCCGGCAAGCGCGACGCCACCGTGTTGAGCTGCTCCAATACACGTGATCTCGCCCAATACAGGTCGGTCCCGTCTTCAAAAATTATGTAGACAAAAGACGTCCCGAACATGCTGTAGCCACGCACCACCTTGGCATAAGGCACAGCCAGCATGGCAGTGGTCAACGGGTACGTCACCTGGTCTTCGACGATCTGCGGCGCCTGCCCCGGATACTCGGTACGGATCACAACCTGAACGTCCGACAGATCGGGGATCGCATCAATCGTGATATGACGGGATGACCATACGCCCCCCGCGATCAGAAACACGGTCAGCAGCAACACCATCGCGCGGTTATTCACGCACCATCTGATCAACCCGGCAATCATCGTCCGTGTTCTCCATGGCTGTGCCCGAGCGTGCGTGCCGCTTCATTGAGTTTTTTCAGATACCCGGCCGGGTCTTCACGAAACGAACCGATACACATCCGGCAGCAGAACTTCAAAGTTCGTCCCTCATACTGCACCTTCACAGGCTCCCCCATCGAACCGAGCTTTTCTCCACTGATCAGACAGAAATCCAGTGGGTAGTCGCCAGACGATACGGGACCAGAGATCGACACATCGGGTACGGATTCGTGTTGATGTTCGGCTGGCAAATCGGATGATGAAGCTCCTTCGGTTTGGTCAGATGAATCGCTTTCGTCAGCACCGGTCACGGGCAGGGCCATCCGTTCATCAAAGCACTCCAGCATCATGGCCCCCAAATAGGGATTCCGTACATCCCCGGCCGGCTGCATCCAGATCGATCCCCCCTGCCCTTTGCGATACATGGGGCAGCGCAGCACATGCAGTTCCATGTCCAGCTTTGGTGGCACCCCTGTCGCGGCCAAGAGGCTCTTCAATGAAGTGCTGATCTCCGAAAACCGGAGTCGTGCCTGTTCCAAGTCGCCCGATTCCGCCAGTTTCAAGGCAGCCGAGCGGATGGATGCCACCGCTTCCTGATGCCGATGCCACAGATGCGGGTCTTCCGGCACTTCCAGCTTGACCAACACGTCCACCGTCTCGGCGATCTTAATCGCGTTTTCGTGGATCCCGTCCGTCTTATCCCGTGCCAGAACATCCCCGACGGCCAGGTAATCCCTGATAATCAGGCCCAAGGTATCCGCCACCTCGTCGGGCAAAACGCTGATTTCGCTGCGTCCTTCAATCGGAGCGGCAGCCGACTGTTCCGCAGCGAGGTTACCCTTGACCATCTTGATCAGGGCTTCGCGGAAACGCGCTTCGGAATCAATGAGGAACTGGCCGGAAGTCACCACCATTTCCCCGGGTTTCAGGCCGGAAATCACCTCGACCCGATCGTCCGTCGATTCAACCCCAAGCTCCAATTCTCGCGGCTCGAACTTCCCGTCCCCAAGGCTGACGAAGGCGACCTGTCGCTGTCCCGTATCGATCACCGCAGACCGTGGTACCAGTACTTTTTCGGTGGCCAAGGTATTGTGGAGTTGAACGCTGGCGAACATACCCGGCTTGAGCAGATACCCGGGGTTATCAAATGACAGCCGAACCTGTGCTTCCCGTGTCTTGGGATCAAGGAACGGATAGATATAAATCACCCGGCCATCAAATTGATGCCCGGGCAGGTAATCCAGTTCCATCGTGGCGGGGATGTCTTCCTGGATATACGGGAGCTGGTATTCATAAAGCGTCACTAGCACCCAGACCATGGACAGGTCCGCAATCCGGTAGGCCTGCATCCCGGGATCGACTTTCATGCCTTCGTTCGCGTGCTTGGCGATGACCACCCCGGTGTGCGGGCTTCGGATAGTCAGTGTCTTGAAAGGTTTGCCGGCCTGTTCCAAGGTTTCGATCTGTTCGTCGGTGATATCGAAGTATTCCAGTCGAGTCCGTGCCGCGTCGAGCAATGCCGGGCCGTCCGGCGTCGCATCACGGTTCCGCCAGGCAAGCAGGTATTCCTCCTGCGCCGCGTATAACTGCGGCGAATACAACTCAAACAATGGATCGCCGGCCTTCACCTCGGCCCCGACAAAATCCACATACAGTTTTTCGATCCACCCCGATACCTTGATGTTGACGTCGCGCACCGCCTTCTCGTTGTAATCCACCGTACCGACCGTGCGGATGGTTTTGACCAGCGGGCCGACCGTCACTGGTTCCACACGCACGCCGATGTTCTGAACGACAACCGGATCGATAGTGATTTCTCCGGTGAATTTCGCCGGGTCGATCGGCGTCAACTCCATGTGGCAAATCGGACAATCCCCAGGCTTAGGCAGGATCACCCATGGATGCATGCCACAGGTGTAATACTGCACGTTGCCCTGATCATCCTCCACCGCGACGAGCTCGTCCGTGTGTTCGTGGCCAAACCCGAGTATCCCGCCGACATACCTGGCTCCCGCCAACACCTCACTCGATAAAAAGGCGCCGATCAGCAGCGATGCGAGAGACACCATCAGCAACAGCACCGCCACAGCCGCCAAGATCAACAATGCCTTTCGGCTGATAGCTTTGGGGATATCAACATCATTCATGGTTATTCTCCACGGTCGGCGTGACTTGTTCTTTGCCGGGTTCGGGCAACGATTCCAACCCGGCCGCCAACGCCAGATCCGCCAGAGCCTGCTGCATGTCTGTCGTGGCGCGGTGATACAGCAGCTCAAAACTCAATTGTTTTCGCCAGTTGTCCACGAGGGTCAGGAAATCCACCGCCCCCGCCCGGTATCCGCTGGATGAGGCCTCAACCGTCTGCCTGGCCTGCGGAATCACCCGGCCTTGCAGCAATACCATGACCTCCCACTGTGCCTTCACACACAGATACGCGTCCTGAACCTGGAAAGCCACCCGGTTGCGTTCATCACCGAGCCGGGCCACCGACTCCGACAGGCTGCGGAACGCTTCACGTTCAGCCGCATCCAGCTTGGCCGACCAGATCGGCAGGTTGATACCGAAACCCAGCCACCACTGGTCATCACCGTTGGCCACCGGCGATAAGCCGTCGCTATCGACGATGTTGTATGTCACACTCACCGTCAGGTCCGGCCGACGATTCAGCCTCGTCAAGTCAAGCCGCTGCCGGGCCTGTTCGATCCGGTCGTACCATTTCAGGATGTCGGGATTCCGCTCAGCGGCCTGAGCCAGAATGGCATCCACCTCTTGATCAAATCGAAACGGTGGCTTCGTGGCCGGCTCCGGCAATGGCGCGTCAATCGGCCGATCCAGAAACCGATTGAGCATGCTCCGGGCGGTGGACTTTCGCTGTTCAAGCACCGCCAGCTCCGCGTCGACGTTGCCCAACTCAACCGATGCGCGAAGCACATCCGGCTGACTTCGGCGTCCGGCGCGGTACTCAGCCTCGGCAACCTGCTTGAACTGATCCAACAACCGTCGGC
>CAZJCN010000040.1:0-2406 GCA_964544195.1 uncultured Phycisphaeraceae bacterium
GTTACAGGCGTTTCATGCAAGTAACATGAAACACAGCCACAGCAGATAAGCGGATGGTGTTATTGAAAGATGGCGTCGGGGTTGTCGAACTCGAAGCTCGGACGCGCGAGCATCGCCGGGCGTCTTGATGCGAAGTTCAGGGTCAGGCCGATCATGGCAAACGTGGCGACCAGGCTGGAACCGCCATAAGAAATCAAAGGTAGCGTGATCCCGGTAACCGGCAGGATACCAAGATTCATGCCGATGTTGATCGTGGCCTGCGTGAATATCATCCCGGCAAACCCGACACAGGACAGCTGCGCAAGCGGGTCCTTGCTTCTTGCGGCGGTCAATAACATGGAACTGATCAGTACAAAGTACAGGCCCAACACCACGTACACCCCCAGCAATCCCCATCGGTTGGCGATCACCGCAAAGATCATGTCATTATGAACGTGCGGGACCTTGTTGAACTTCACGATGGTAGCGGAGCGTTCCTTGCCGTAGCCGGTCAATCCGCCGGCACTGACTAAGGTCATGGCCTTGTCCTGCTGGTAAGCCGAGGTCTTGATATACCGGGTATCCCCTTGGGCCAGGCTGACCATCGAGACGATCCTGGCGCGTTGATGCGGGCGAAGGATCTGCATGGAATCGGGTGCCCACAGCGCGATCGCGACATTGATCACGATGGTGGCGATGACCAGCGCTAGCAAGAGGCCCAGGTGGCGCAGCTTGGCCCCAGCGGCGACGAGCATGAAGAACAGACTCGGCGCAAACAACAAAGCCGTGCCGAGGTCAGGCTGCTTGAGGATCAGGGCCACGGGGATAAACATGATAAAAAACGGGATGAGCAGTCCGCGTAGAGTTCGGTAGCTGCTTCGGTAGCGCAAGTACCACGCCATGGACAACACAAACGCCACCTTCATCAGTTCCGAAGGCTGCAGGGTGATCGAGCCGAGGCTGATCCACGCCCTTGCGCCGTTCCGGACCGGCACGATCGAACGTGGCATGAACGGCAGGGCCATGAGCGCCAACACGATCAACACCGCGATAAATAACGGGTACGACACATGGCCGATCCACCGCGGGCGCGGCGTCGTGCAGACAGCCATGACAGTCAACGCCACCGGGAGCCAGAATCGGGCGGTCTTGGCGGCTTCTTCCGGTGCTACGGTGTCGATGGCTTCAATCCCGATCCACGCCAACGCCAGCGCCGCAAACAGGGCATACCAACCCGGGTTGGGTTTGAGCAGCATCCTCAGGCGTTCGGGCAACGGGATCAATTCAGGTAGCCCTCCCGTTGGAGGATGTGCACGATCTGATTCACGATCGGGCCGGACACCTGCGACCCGCTCCCGGCATATTCCACCACCACCGCGACGACGTGCGTCGGTCTGGATCGCCCCTCGGGCTGTACCAGAGCCATCACCCATGCGTGGTCCCCGCTTTTGACAATCGGATCGTCCCGAGTGATCCGGTCGTCACCATCAGCGTCGATGCGGTGAGGCACGCCCTCCGCGGTGCCGGTCTTGGCATAGAGCTTGACCCCCTGCACGTTGAAGATCGGTTCACGCCCGTCGGGTACCCTTAGGTTGTGGCTGGTGCTGGCCGGGTTGTTGACCACATCGTCCAGACCCTGCAGCGCCTCGCGAACCGCCGCGGGATTCAGGTGCAGATCAATCCGATGGCGAGTTTCTAGGCGGTGTTCATCCTTGATGAAGGTCGGCTCGATCCAGATGCCTCCCCGCGCAAGCGTCGCATAAGCATTCGCGGCCTGGATCGGCGTCCAACGGATAGGCCCCTGGCCGATCCCCATGTAGGTCGCGTCGGCGATGTCCTGTCCGCTCGGCGGTTTATCCGGATCAGGTAAATCACCCGCCACCTCCTCGGGCAATCCACAGTGCGTGAGCCGACCGAGCCCGAACCGGCTGAACCATCGGCTGAGCGTGGAAAGCCCCATCCGTCGGCCGACGGTGTAGAAATAGATGTTACAACTATGCATGATGGCTTCGTGGCCGAACAATGGGCCGTGGGTCTGATTGAACTGCTTATAGATCCAGCAGCGCAACCCATCGGGCTTGCTCGGATCAAGATACCCCGTACAGTTGATCTGTTCGCCCAGCGACAACCGCCCTTCTGTTACCGCAGCGGTCAGTACCAACGGCTTGACGGTCGAGCCCGGCTGATACGGACGAGCTACGATGCGGTTGAGGTATGGCATGTTGATGTGGTCGTTGAAAATCGCTTCGGAATCCTCACGCAGTGTTTCCAATGGCATCGCAGGCATACTGACCGCCGCCAGCACTTCACCGGTATCGATATCCAAGACGACAGCAGAGCCGTTGAGAGGGGTGCCGGGCGTGCGGTTGGTATTGGACTCGTAAGGCTGATAGGGCTGGGCCGTCATCAACCCGATCTCCGGCGACA
>CAZJCN010000040.1:2506-5705 GCA_964544195.1 uncultured Phycisphaeraceae bacterium
GACCGATCGACGGTGATGGTAAAAGTTTCGTTGGGGTATCGACGCTGCTTGGGCTGACGGACCTCGACTTCGCGCCAGGCTGCAAGGGTCGGGTCACTTCGTGCCCCAGCGATGAATCCCTGGATATTGATGCGTGTCGTGTCGTCGATGTCATTGATGACCGTATGCGCCCAGGTTTCCTCAAGGACTTTCTCCCGTGCTTCGGCCCAACTGACCGGCTCGTTGTATTCCGCCTGGCGTCTGGAGCGGTTACGCTGGGTCTGGCTGGCGATCACCCGCTGCACCCGCCGGAGGATCAGGTCACGCCTGCGGATCAGTTCCAGCGGGTCCGTGCCGCTCATCTCGGCCAACAGCTGCCATAGCTCGGCGACCTTGGTTTCATACTCTGGCAGATGCCGTTCAATGAGGCGGGCCTGTTCCTCGTCGTCCAGCTCCTTCCATTTCTCGGGGTCTTCAGCACGCGCAGCGGCCCGGGCCTGAAGATACGCCCATTCTCCGGATATCAGTCGGTAATTGACCGCGACTTCCCACCCGGGTTCATCCTGAGCCAACGGCCGATCGTAGCGATCGAGGATCCGACCCCGGATCGTTGGAATCGGGTGTGATTCCTGCAACGCTCGCTCCGCAGCAGCCCTCCGGCGAACGTGTTCAGCCCCCACACTCAGCCGGAGCGACTGAGCGCCGAGGATCAGCATCACCATGACCGCTGAGACACCGATCAGCAGTAACCGGCGGTGAAACATGCTCGGAATGTGTCTGCGTAAAAATCGGCGCATCCGTGGCCTCTGCCTGATGGGTTATCGGCGTCATCATAGGCCCGGCTGGAGATTGCGGAAACCCTCTGGTCCAGACAACAGCCCAAGCGGATTACCCGCTCGGTTCGGTACGTGATATGGATGGATGAGGTTCAGTGGCCGGCGGCTTTGAGCATCGCCTTGGCACGGGCAAGGTCTCGTGACCGGCGTTGAGCCTGTGCGGCATCCTGCGGCGAAAAGGCCTCCGCCTCCTTCAACGCGGCACGGACCTCCTCGACATTGATCTGGTCCACCGGCATCGCTTCGTCAGTCAGGAGGGTCAGAGTGTCATCTTTCATCTGAGCGAACCCGCCGCCGACGTAATACTGTTCACTACTGCCATTGTCCGAGGTCAGGCGCATCGTACCGAAACCGAGCTTGCACAGGAGCGGGGCACGCTGTTTGAGCAAGCCGACCTCCCCGTCCCACGCCGGGATGACCGCCCCGGCCACGTCCTTATCCAAGACTTGGCGGTTGGGGGTAATGACGGTGCAGCGGAAGGTCTTTTCAGCCATCGAGTCGGTCTCCGGTTTCTCAGTCCTGCCCAAGTCTCGGGCAGCGGCAACGTATCCTAAGCCCGTGCCCGGGACTGTCAAACAGGCCCCACTCCGCGGATGGCCCCTGCCCTTTTTCACGGTTCAGGATTCGTCTCGCCGAGATCGGCGTAGAGGGTTACGACATCATCGTAAATCCGCCGTTCCCACCCGACCACCGCCCCCGTTTTACCCATCAGCGGAAATACGTACACGGGGGTCAAGGTCGCCCGCCATCGCCCGGCCTCGTCCCGCTCCACCTGAACTTCCATGTGGCCGTAGTGTTTGCCCCCCGACACCAGCCGCTTGCCGTCCCAGACCTCGGGTGCATCGCGGTGTGCCAAATAAACCTGATACGGGTTCGCATCTTCATCCATCCAAGGGCCACGCAGACCATCGCCGGCAATCCCGACATCGAATACGTGCAACGCGTGGGGCTGGGTCTTTTCAGGAGAGCCGGGGATCACCTCTTGGCCGTCCGGGATGACGGAATGTTCGTACATCTCATCGTGTCCACCGAAGACGGCATCCACTCCATACCGCATGAACAGTTTGGTCAGCGCCCTCATCGGCACGCCGGAGTGCGGGTCAACGCCGTGGTCGTGCCCCTGGTCACCGGGCGGGTAGCCGTGCGGCCCAACGGAATAGGGAACGTGGTGGAACTGCACGAAAGTGAACGCGCTTCGGCGTTGTGCCTCGGCAAGCTGGATTTCCAGCCATCGGTATTGAGCGGAGCCGGGATTGAAATCGTGGTCCGCATCTCGGGCGGCCAGTCGCCAGTTCGTGTCACGCTGACTGCGATCGGGCAGCCCGTTGGTGCTATCTAGGCTGATGAGTGTGATCGGCCCGAAGTCGAGGCGGTGGTAGTCGGGCGTCGGATCAGCAGGATCTGCATAGACTTTGAAATAGGTGCGATATTTACGGATGGCCCGCAGATGAGCTTCGGCTTCGAAGCGACCGAAATCTCCGGGACCGCCGTAGGCATCGTGGTTCCCGGGCGCCGCTACGATGGGCACGGACCCAGCGATGTTACCGAGGTCGCCGTTGAGATGACGCCAAAGCTCGTCCCAGTCGCGTTGTTCGCCGCCGGACTCGGTGATGTCGCCTGCAAACGCAAGGAAGCCCGGCCGTCTTGACTGAATGACTTTCAGGTTCTGCCTGAACCCTTCGGTCTGGTCGACGACGTATCGACGGTTGGGATTACCATTGGGTTCGGGCCAGTTGGCAGGCTTGCCGGTGGATTCCGGTTCCGTTTCGCAGTCGGCAAACACGATAAATCGGATCGGGTCTTTCGGCCCGGGGCCGGTCGTGAGTGTACCGGTGAATATTTCGTCCCCCTGCTGAACCGTGTAGGCATAGGAATGCCCCGGCGTTAACCCCGTGACTACCACATGGTGCCGATACGGAGGACTGGTCGCTATGCCTCGGTCGATTTTCGCCAACTCCTCTTCGTGGTAAGTCAAAGCGGAGGCAAGTTCGGGGACGGAGCTATAGGCCATAGCTTCCGGTTGTGATTCGATCCGTAGCCTTCCCGGTTGATCCTCATCGGAAAACCAGACCACGGTTACTCCGCCCGGTGTCGGATCGAGCAGGTATGGTTTGACATGAAAACCCGCATAACAAAACGAACCTGCGATCAGATGACACAGCAAGCACGCGAGTTGTTTCATGGCTCTGGTCATAGTTCCCTCATGCTTGGAGTTCGTATCCGGATCAATTTAATTTTCCATCCCATTACACCGCGATCGAAGCCGGTGCCGAGAGGTGTCGCCTAAGGTAACGCCCCGTGTAAGACGCTTCGACCTCGGCGACCTGCTCAGGTGTGCCCTGAGCGACGATCGTCCCGCCACGTTCGCCGCCCTCCGGCCCAAG
>CAZJCN010000040.1:5805-15135 GCA_964544195.1 uncultured Phycisphaeraceae bacterium
CCAACATCGTTGAGCGCGGTCAGCAGGCGTTTGACGTCTGCAAAACTGTCAAAGAACTCCAAGGCTTCCTCCACCGTCATGCGTAAGACGTCCGCGATCGTCTTGCCGCGATAGTGAACCTCCAGAGTCTGACGGTTGTATCGGCTGCCTTTGCACTCGTCACACTGCACATAGACGTCCGGGAGAAAATGCATCTCGATCTTCTTCACACCCTGTCCCTGGCAGGCCTCGCACCGGCCACCTTTGACATTGAAGCTGAATCGGCCGGGCTTGTAGCCACGTACCTTGGCTTCCTTGGTTTTAGCGAACAGGGCGCGGATGGCGTCGAAAGCACCCGTGTAGGTCGCCGGGTTGGAACGCGGTGTGCGCCCGATGGGAGACTGGTCGACTTCAATGATGCGGTTGATGTGTTGGACGCCGGTCAGTCTGTCGTGTGCACCGGGTTTTTCACGTGAACCCAGCAGCTCTCTGCGGGCCGCCCTGAGCAGGATCTGATTGACGAGTGTGCTTTTGCCCGATCCGGACACCCCCGTCACCACGACCAGCCCTCCGAGCGGGAAGGTCACGTCGATCCGTTTCAGGTTGTTTTCGCTGGCACCTTTGACGCACAAGGCCTTCTTGTGGTCCAGCGTTCGCCGGCGATTTGGCAGGGGGATGGACAGGTCGCCATTCAGATAACGAGCGGTCAGTGATCGTCCCTGTTGGATAACCGAAGCCGTCGGGCCTTGAGCCACGATCTCCCCGCCGTGCAGCCCGGGACCGGGCCCAATGTCGATCAGGTAATCCGACGAGCGGATCGTGTCCTCGTCGTGCTCGACAACCAGAACGGTGTTGCCGATGTCGGTCAGATGCCGAAGTGTGGCGATCAACCGGTCGTTATCGCGCTGATGCAGCCCGATGGTCGGCTCATCGAGAACATAGCAGCAGCCGACCAGTCCGGAGCCGACCTGCGTAGCCAACCGGATACGTTGACCTTCCCCGCCGGACAGCGTCCCGGTCGCGCGGTCGAGGTTCAGGTATCCCAGCCCCACGCTGAGCATGAATCCCAAGCGGGCACGGACCTCTTTCAGAATCGGCGCCGCGATCTGGGCCTGCTCTGGGCCGAGCTTGAGCTTTTCGAAGAACGCCGACGCCTGCTCGATGGTCATCGCCGTGACACGGTCGATTGGAAACAGCCGAAGCTTTGAGTCCTTTTTACCGGGGTCCTTAAATTCGTTGAGCTTTCGCCCGATGTCGTGCCCGGCGATCGGCCCTTCCGCTTCGAGAAAGACATGCAACGCCTCTTCCCGCAACCGGCTTCCGCGACAGTGTTCACAGGGCGCCTCCGACAGGTAGTTGTGCAGTCTCGCCTTGACATACTCACTATCGGTGTTGTCCCACCGTCTTTGCAGGTTGGGGATCACGCCCTCGAAATGCACGCCGTATTTACGCTCATCGCGATCCGTGGTGCCGTGCATCAAAATGCGTCGGATCGGTTTGGGAAGCTTCTTGTAAGGCGTATCGGGATCAACATCGAAGTTCTTGCAGAACTGGCGGATGAGCCTGCCATAGTAGATGTTCATCCGCTTGCCGTGCTTACGCCAGGCCTGGATCGCGCCCTCGGCTAAACCGAGACTCTCATCAGGAACGATCAGCTCAGGATCAAACTCCAGGATGTTTCCCAACCCGCCACAAGACGGACACGCCCCATAGGGTGAATTGAAAGAGAACAGGCGGGGCTCCAACGCTTCAAGGCTGCATTCAGGGTGAACCGGGCAGGCGTATCGCTCACTGTAAAGCGTATCCGTCCAGCCCTGCTTATCCGTCGAACGTGCCCCGGCCTCGGCGTGGCTGAGTACAACCAGCCCTTCAGCCAGCTTCAAAGCCAACTCGATCGAATCCGCCACACGAGTACGCAGGCTATCCTGGCCATCCTGTTTATCCGATTTGACCACGACACGGTCCACCACCGCCTCGATGGTGTGGGCCTGGTATCGCTGTGTCTTGGTTGTGAAGGGGGTTCCGGCTTTACTGGCAGTGATCTCGCGCAGGTCCATCACCTCACCATCGACACGAACACGGACGAAGCCCTGCTTCATCAGGCCGTCGAAAACCTCCTTGTGATGGCCCTTCTTGCCGCGGACCACGGGAGCGAGGATCATCAACTTCGTGCCTTCGGGCAGCTCAAAAACCTTTTCAATGATCTGAGCGGCACTCTGCCCGGTGATCGGTCGGCCGCACGGCTTGCCGGTGTCGTCACGATGCCAACACCGCGGTTTACCGGCCCTCGCAAAAAGCAGACGAAGGTAGTCATAGATCTCCGTCGTGGTGGCGACAGTCGAACGAGGATTGTGCGAGGCCGACCGCTGCTCGATCGCGATCGTCGGCGGCAAGCCCTCGATGGAGTCGATGTCCGGCTTTTGAAGTTGTTCCAGGAACTGGCGCGCGTAAGCGGAAAGCGACTCGACATATTTACGCTGCCCTTCAGCATAGATGGTGTCGAACGCCAGCGAACTCTTGCCCGACCCCGACAGACCGGTAATCACCACCAGCCTGTTGTGCGGGATATCAACATCGATGCCCTTGAGGTTGTGTTCCCGGGCGCCGCGGATTGAAATCGATTCCAATGGCATAGAAATTCAGCCTTCTCCACAGCCGCCCACCTGCCCGAACAGTCGTAAGGCGGGGCGGCGTAAAGCCGAATCATAGCCGTCCTTGCCAATGAGTCTAGCTCAACCGGCAACCATTCGTCTTGGATGAATACACGATCTGAGCAGACGACTCAGTCAAGCCGACTTACACCGAAGTCATCCACGATCCGGTCAAGACCGCCCCCGCCGATGATGGTGTCATTCCCGGCACCGCCCTGCAGGTCGTCATTACCCGTATCGCCGAAGATGCTGTCGTCACCGTGATTCCCGTGGATGACATCCCGGCCGGCCCCGCCGAAGATCGTGTCATCACCGAGCCAGCCAAAAATGATGTCGTTACCGGCATCCCCAAAGATCGAGTCATCACCCCCTCGGCCGTCAATGCGGTCGTTGCCGGCATTCCCCGAGATGGTATCGCCCTGTCCGCCACCGGTGATCGTGTCATGCCCGTTGCCGCCTCGGATATTGTTCACGCCCCCGCCACCGAAGATGGTGTCGTTACCGGTGTTGCCGCGGATATCATCCGCACCGTTGCCGCCGTGGAGATAGTCGTTCCCGCCTCCGCCACGCACGTTGTCGTTGCCGCCCTGGCCACGGATGGTGTCACGGCCCGTGCCGCCGAAGAGCGTATCCGTGCCGGTCTGGCCGGAGATCGTATCGTTCCCGGCATCCCCGTTGACGTTGTCATTGCCGCCGCCGGCATGGATGGTGTCGTTGCCGTTGCCGCCATTAACGGTGTCGTCGCCCTGGCCGGCGATGATGCTGTCGTCGCCATCATCCCCATTGACCGTATCACTGGCGCCCCCGCTATTAATGGTGTCGTCGCCGTCACCGCCCGAGATGTTGTCCATCCCGCTGCCGCCTTCGATGACGTCATCGTCATCGCCGCCGGTGATGGTGTCGTCGCCGTTCTGGCCAAGGAGGTTGTCTCCGCCCGCCCCGCCAGCGATCGTGTCGTCACCGTCACCACCGAGGATGCCATCGTTGCCCGCATCACCGCGAAGGTCGTCATCACCATCGCCACCGGTGATCGTGTCGTCACCCGCACCGCCGTTGACCACGACACCGATCGGCACACCGGGCAGGTCCAGAATGTTCGTTCCGATGAAGACGGTGTCATCACCGCCGAGCGCGTTGATGGTGATGTTGTTGACGCCGGTGAAGAGCGTGCCGTCCGCGACGCCGTTCACGCCATAGACCAGCACGGCTCCCTTGGCGTCGCCGTCAAGCACCCGGATGCTGTCCGCGTTCTGTGTGCCGGTGATGGTCAGCAGGTCGCCGACCTGCGAGGCAGACAGTAATTCCCGCCGTTCCAATGCTTCAAAAACCGGAGCTCGGTTCTGAACCGAACGAGACAAGAGATAAGCTTCAGACAGGACCTGATCGAGGGGCGGACGGCTCATGAGACACTCCTTGCTTCGGGCACCGCTCTGTCGGGAGGCGGTCTAAATCCATGTACCCAGTGGGGTAGCATTGTAACGGCTAAATGGTGATCAGGCCACGTCGTAAACCACCATCGGCTTCCGGCAAGGTGCAGCTGATCGAGTTGCGCATATCTAAAGAAGGCCCCTGACCGCCGATCAACAGCCGCTTGTATCTCATCGTCGGGGATGGATAACCAAGCCTCAGGCCGTGAGCGGTTCTTCCCATAATCCCAGCGTCCCGGAGTCGTCATCAGCATCAGGACTGAATCCCCCCAGATGGTCTGATCGACTGGCTGGCGCGAACGCCGAACGTTGTGTTCCGCTGCTGTACCAGGAGGCAATCGCCACCTGTGACGACTTCGAGGATCGGGCATCCTGTTGGTGCTTGACAGGCTGCTGGCTGGTCGTAACCGGCTCGGTTCCCAACGCCAGAGTCTGTGGAGAGCTCGAGCTCGATCCATCCGAGACCAGCAAGGCCTCGGCTTGGGAACCTTCTGCTGTAGTTTGAGACACCACAGGCGGCGGCGGGGTCCGCATGTTCCAGTTGGAGAGCACCATGTTCAGGTCTTCGATCCCGACATACCCGTCGAACGAAGGATCACCGGCCATGAGGTCGCCAAGCGTTACGTTCTGGTTCCAGTTGCCCAGCACCGTGGTCAGGTCGGTCAGGCCGACCAGCCCGTCGTTGTTCAGATCGCCGGCCAATCCGGTCACCTGTAACTGGTATCCCCCGAGCCCGTTGCCGAACCCGGCCACTTCCACGAAATACGTGCCGGACTCTGGTGCGATCCAGTCGGTGAATGCCGACAACCCCGGCCCGCTGTCATCATCAAACGCGACGACTTGCAGGCCGGTCGGGTCGTACACGGTGAGAACCGGATCGTCGAGGCCATCCGCGTAGGCACCAAAGTTATAGTGAACACCGCGCTGGGCTTCGAAAGAGAACCAGTCCAGGTCGCCGAAGCTTTCGATGATGCCGATCTGCGTATCGTTGACCGCAATACCGGTGGCCCCGGCAATCCCGTCGCCGAAGTCGTCGTTCAGGAAGTTGCCGAAGTCGATGCCGGTGACGACATCGCCCCGTGTCGCGATGTTGACCGTCCACGCCCCTGCAAGGGAAAGCAGCTCACCATAGAGCGACTGGATCCCGGCGATATCGTCAGGGAGCAGGAACGCGGTTCCCGGTCCACCGGTATACCGCTCACCATAGAACGGGTTCATGATCGCGTCTTCGCCGAGTGGGGGCATCGGCTCATGCAACATGCCCAGAGCATGGCCGATTTCGTGGACCGCCACCTCAATGAAATCGATGCCGTTCGCGGACGGCCCCAAGGTCCAGTTTTCGCCGTTGTCAAAATGCACGTCACCGGCCAACCCGAAATTAGCCGGCAAAAACGCGTGCGCCAGCACGCCGGAGTCCCCGTCAATCGCGTGGTGCCCGAAACGCAACAATGGATGATTGGCGGCGTTGTAATTCGTATCAAAATCATCCGGTGTCGGGCCGCTGTCATTCATGAATACAAACTTGAACGGCGCATACGTCGCCCACAGCGCCAGCGCCTCTTCGATGCCGGCAACGATCTCATCCGGTGTCAGTGATCCGCCGAGGTTGCCATCCAACAGGTTGCTGTAGCTGTAGGTGATCGTCACCGTTGAACCCAGCCCGCCGGGTTGCGGCCACTTGTCGCCGGTGACAAACTCGATCGGTCCCGAATCCTGTGCAGGCAGCATGCCCCCGGCGTCAGGTCCCAGCGCTTCGACCACCGAGGTATGCACCAGCGATCCATCCACACCAACTCCTGCTACGACGTTGTTGGCGATCAGGGCTTCCATCCCGTCTTCACCCGGGAAAACCTGATCCCATCCCGGCTTGATCTTCTCCGCGATGGTGTAGGTGCCCGGGCGCAGGTTGGTCAGGGCATAGTCACCGTTTTCATCGGTTACCGTAAACTGCTCGTTAGCTTCCCGTTTACGGTTATTGTTCTCGTCGATGAAGATGATCCAGCCGGGCAGCCCCGGTTCGTTGGGATCCCGGACGCCGTCCTGGTTCAGGTCGAGCCACTTGGTCCCGTGAATCTCTCCAGTCGGGATCGTATCGTCTTCAAAAGTGATCGAATACGTACCGGTCAGCACGTCGAAAGCACGCACGACGACGTAGTACGTTCCATCAGACGGCGCAGTCCATACCAGCTTGGCTGCCAAGTTGGTCCCGCTGTCATCATCGAATGCCAGTACCTTGATCCCATCAGTGTCATATAGCAACAACTGGGTGTCACCGAGCGAAAACGTTTCGGTTGTAAAGGTATAGGTAACGCCGGTCTCACCTTGGAACGAGAACCAATCCTGATCCGCAATCGTTTCGATCTCACCAAATAGTGTGGTGTCCAGCAACGCCGGCTCCGCGTTGGCGGCGTCGTTGCCGTAATCGTCATCCGGCTCCTCGAAGCCGTCTATATCATCATGGCCGAAGTGGTCGTGCTCGCACGAGCAGCCGTTGAACAGCATCTCAACCGGCATCGGATCAAGCAGACCTGAAGCACTCAAGAGCAGTCGAGGCTCTAGCGATTCGACATGAGCTCTGAGGTCATATTGAGTTGATGTCATCAGGCGATCAGAAAGCATTGCAGACGGATGTCTGCCTGCCCCGGTGTTTTGATACTCACGATACATAATCAGCCTCAGATAAAACGACAACCTGCCAGGCCTGAAATACACATTTAAAACCCAGCAGGCGGGTCGGCATTAGGTAATAACGTAACCGTGTAGTCAACGCAGATAATTGGGGTACTCAGGCCTACACTTTACCTCTCTCCACCCAGACCCCTTCCTGACAGGAACGATGGGCTTGCGGTGAATGCTGCGATTCATACACGGCACGCACCGATTCCTCCAACGAAGAAACGGATACCGCCTAAATACTTATTCAGTCAGATTATTATGCCCCTTCGACTCACAGCGGGTCAAGACTTTTTTACCCGAAAGCCCAAATTAATAGGTAAAATTATTGGTGTTTTACTCCGCATGTCTCAATTGGAGGCTCAAAATCAGATATTGGGCACAGATAAATGTCTGCATGAAGTGAAAATGTCAGCCTCACTTGATCAACCCCGCCGAAGAACACGCACAGCTTCGGTCACCCCCCCAACGATCCCCACCGCCAGGAAAAAGACTGTAAACACCAGCAGGGAAAATGCCACCGATTGTTCATTGCTGATCCCATATCCCGACAGCAGGAGCATGGCTGCGCCTTCCCGTAAACCCAAACCAAAGGCACTGATCGGGATCATGGTGGCAAGAATCATCGCCGACCGGACCCAGCCGACCGTGCTAAGTGTGACGTCGATGTCCATCGATTGTGCAATCAGGTACCACCCGACGACGCCGATCAGGTGGGCGATAACCGACACCGTGTAAACCCACACCACACGCGTTCGGGGCAGTGCTCGTGAGGCGCGCACGGCCTGCCTGACCGTATTCAGTCGTACCCCCACCAACCGGCTGGCACACCGACGAGCCAGCAGGACGATCGGCCCCGGGCGACCGGCGAAAAGGACTAACAGGCCGAAGATCATCACCGCCATCGCCGCCAGAATGGCAACCAATGCCTGCCATGAATCGCCGGGCCATTCCAACAGCCAGAACAAAGCCCCGACCCCACATAAGGTCACCGTCGCCGCCACACGGTCGTAAAACAACGCCACCGCCACGTCGGCATACCGTTTGCGATTGCCGGTCAGCTTGTAGAAACGGATGAGAAAACCGGTGACGTTCCCGCCGGGCAGGAAACCATAAAACCGCGTGGCCAGATTGATCTGCAGGACGCCAAGCGTGCTCCAGCCCAGCCCGTGCGCGTCACAGATCCGTCGAAGCCGATCCGCCACCGCCCACTGCATGGCAAATGCAGCGATCAATGCCCCGATGATCGGCAACGGCCGAGATGTTTGCAGGACCGACCATACCCCTTCAACCGGAACGAACCAGAACACCCCGGCCAGCAGGGCCAATCCCACGCCATACTTCACAAGCTTGCGCCAAGCGGATCGAGCCTGGGTCGGGTGCTCGCGAGAAGTGGGCCTGTCTTCTGGCATGATGGTGTTTAGGTAGTGGATGAACAAGCGGTCTGTGCTGTATGTCTCTGCTCGAACAGAACCCGTCCGGTCATATGTTCTGCCGGGGCACGTCCAAGCAAGGCCATCACGCTTGGAGCAAAGTCGGTGAGCCTGGCGGTTTCACACATCAGCCTGTATTCATCATCACACAATACGACATAGCCTTCCTCGGCAGGATGGGTGGGCAGGTGGCCGTGATTGCCCCGGTGTCGTGGATTGATCAGCCGGGGACGCAGCAACGGATCGGTCAGGCCGAGGAACAGGTTGGCCAGCGGGTTGTAGAAATCGTGGGGGAAGAACGTGTGCCCGTGATCGGCAAAACAATACAGCTCGCCAAACCTTCGATCATCGAAACACACGCCGTAGTCATGCATCTCCTGAAAGGTCTTGACAGTGGTGTGTTCTACACCCTTTAGCAACTCGGTGATCTTTTCCCTGGCTCGTTGCGTGTGGAACCAGAATCGCACCGCTGACACCTCTGCCAGGAATACGTACTCCTCTCGCGGCACACCGCTTCGTTTCAGCAGCTTCAACAGGTTGATTGATGACCGGATACGCTCCTGCCCGTGATCGACCAGCAGGATCATGGTCACACCTGCCGCTTCACACTGCTCGTGAAGCCGTTTGATGAAGCCATCGACATAGCTCAGCTTTTGACGGATCTGCTCGGGCCGGTCGAGGTGCCAGTGCGAATACAGATCGAACCCGTAGAACTCCGCGAAATCCAGACGTTTGCCGGGCCGGGGCAGGCTCGGGAGCTTGTTTTCCATGTCCTCGAATCGCTTGCAGAAGATATAGCCCGCCTCCTGCGGACCGACTTCGTTGAGGATCGAGGAGTATCCGCCGATCAGGTTCAGACAGTCCGGGTCCGTCTCTCGGCGGGTGTACTTCATCCGGTGCAGATTGAACTGCCTGCGTCGCCGCCACGGCACCGCGGCGAGATCGCGCTTGCTGTTGAGGAAATGCCCGAAACACTGAACCGTCGTCGTAATAACATCAGGCAGGCGGTCGTACAGCTTCTGCCAGCGTGTCAATGGGGTTGGATCGTCCTTGAGACTGACCTGCCAGAAGTGATGCTTGTCAGGCCCCACCCCGGACAACAGCGTCGGCGTCAGCTCTGTAGTCGGGATCGTCTTGAGACGACACCATGGATACCTGTTCAACAGG
>CAZJCN010000041.1:0-15029 GCA_964544195.1 uncultured Phycisphaeraceae bacterium
ATCCAACGTTACCTGAAACTGGCGGTACAATAGGTTTTGAGACGGAGCCTAGTCTTCGTACTGTGGATGCATTGGGCACCCGTGGCCCCGCACATGCCGTGCGGCATGCTTCTTCGAGTTGCAGCGGTAATGCCAACGATTTTTCGTTCAGACTGGGTTGAGGTGCTGTCGTAGCGATTGCGGGCAGAGGTTCGGCGATTACAGCCGATGAGCCGAGCAGCAGTGACGCCGCTACGATCAAAACACCCGTATTGTGTTCCGCCGACATGTTGACTCCCCGATGGGTCTTGATAGGTTTGCCGAACCAACAACTATATTACACGGGAACCGCGATAGAAACGCAATGAATTATTGATTATTTTGATTCGAGAGCGATGTATCTAGAATACTTATAAGTACCCCCGCGGCCATTTTGGCGGCTTCTCGTTGGTGAGTCCGGTAGGCCGAGACGGCCGATTCCCCCGTCTGGTCGCTTACGCCTCGGATTGCCATGAACGGGATGTGGCGGCGGTAGCAGACCTGTGCGACTGCGGCGGATTCCATATCCACCACGTCCGAGCGGAACCTCTGATGCATGATTGCTCGGTGAGGGGCCGACGACATGAAATGGTCCCCGCTGGCGATCGTCCCGATCCGAACATTGGCCCGGGCCGAAGTGATGGCCTCCGCCCTCTCAAGAAGGCTAGGATCGGCTTTAAAATACACCGGCATCCGAATTCCGTCAGACGGGTTTTTGGCCCCCCACGGCTCGAACCACCCCGCATATTGCGTCCCCAGGTCATTCTGCACCGTCTCTGCGCCGACGATAACGTCATATACATTCAACTCGGGTGATAGTGATCCCGCGGTGCCGGTCATAAGCACCCGGCTTGGTTTGTATCGATCGATCAAGGCGGCGACTGACGCGGCGGCGTTGACCTTGCCCACACCCACCTCGGCCACGACCATGGGACGACCCGCGATAGTTCCCTCGTGGCAACGCACCCCGAAAACGCGCCTTTGAGTTGTGTGATGCATGGCATCTACCACCGGCGCCAGTTCATAGCTCAGGGCAGCTACAACCAGGGTGGGGGCGTCCGATGTGGCATAGGTTGCATCGGTGCGCAGTAAGTCGTGGCTAGACCGACAGCCTGCCAATAACAGAATCATGAACAACAGGATTTGAAGGCTGAGCCGGGTCATCAACGGTAGGCCGATAGCTGGTCACGCAGCAGTTCCAATGCCTCTCGCCTCGAGGATTGCGGCTTATCATCATCCGGAGGTGATGCGATGTTCTGTTCCAGACGCCGGATCCGCCGGCGTAGAATGTCCACAACTGATTCGTTTCGTGCTCCACTTACACGGATCGAACTCTTTGCTTCTGCCAGCTCAGATTGAAGACGGTCATATAGCCCGACGGCCTGGTCAGATGTCATGGGTTGCAATTGATCGCGTATCACCCGATCCGCCTCCTCGTACTGGTTGGTTTCGATCAAGCGCCAGACGTACCAATCGATGACCTCAAGACGTATCGGCTCTGATTCCGCAGTTTTCATTGCTTTCAGCAGCAGGTCCCGTCTGATCAGCGGGGCCCAACGTATCGCCTCGATCTCCTGAGCATAAGACGATAACAGCATCCAAGCCGCCTGTTGATCGGGTGTGTTTGCAGTTTCCAGATGTTGGCTCACCTCCCGCTTCCAGGCGTCGGTCTGGCCGGTCAGTAAATGTATAAATGCGAGGATACGACCCGCATCAAGATTCACCTGGCCGGACTCACCGATAAGTACATCGTGAATCCGTTGTTTGGAGGACTCGGATCGCAGAGGGGCTGCGATGAATTTAGCGTTCCAGTAGTAGTGCCCACCAAGCCGATCTGCTCGTTCCAGCGCATCCGAGACCGCCTCTGCATACCCGGCCAACGGTAGGCCCCCAGTATCCAAACCCGCATTATTCAAAATCTTACCCAGTACTTTCAGCTCCACCAACGACGGTTCATGCTGGCGTTGGGAGTCCAACAGTAAATACCGGTAGTAAAACCGGGCAAACTGCTGTTGCTGTTCGGGTGTCCAGACCATGCCCAGCACATTGATATGCCATGACAGATCTTCGACTTCAAGGAAATGATTCAAGTACGCCCGATCGGTAAGGTATCGGTCCAGGATCAGCGAAGCCGCTTTCGATCGTGCCTGTTGTGTTGACGGCAGGTCCGGCCCGTATTTGAGGCGATTTGCGAAGTCACGAAGGTCGTATGGATCACTGGCGTCAAAGTTGTCTGACCGGTCGATCCAATGGGCAAGGATATAATTGATTTCGATTGTTGGTAACGATGTCGCTCGTAACGTCCTAACCAGATAGCGGACTGATGTCGAATCGAGGGATAGCAATTGTTCGTCATTATATGCTACATGATCCAACAACCACTCTTGAATCAAGCTTCGCTGGTCGCTTGAAAGGTCACGGGCAATCCATGACGCCAATCTCAACCACGCATGAAGTCCGTCTCCCTGTAGCGCGTCTGGTTTGCCCTGATCCGCGAGCATGCGGTCCCACGCAGTCGTTACCAGTTGAGCTTTCTGTGCATCGGTGTCCAATGATTTGCTGATGGTTACATACAATCCTGCCAAACTATTCGTGTCTGCTGTCTCTAGGTTTGTTGCACGACCTAGCCATATTTTCGCTATTGAGGCTTGAAGGCCAGATGATCCGTTTAGTTCACGCACAACCCAAGTTAGCTCGGATACAGCATGAGGCGATAGGGTTTGTATCGTTTCATTATTATCGAGTTGGCGAAAAATCGACGTCAATAACTGATCGCGTTGGGAGGGAGTCAGCCATTCGTCGATCTGATCGACTAGTTTCAACTTTAACGCGATGTCTGGCCCATCCAAGATCAGCCCGTCTTGCAAGTTTTGTTGCCCCCATGCCGCTTCAGCGAGGTTACGGAGTTGCTCCGCCGTTTCCGTGAATCCACGCTCCGATCTGTTGTCGATGACAGCTTGGATATTTTGCAGAATCGCTTCTACACCACTTTCAGCGTCTGCCGAGCCGGTTTGCATAACAAGACTCAACCATCCGGCAAAGATAATGTGGACCGCCCGATTCACTTGCATGGCAAAGGCTCCCGGTCATTTTGTTCGATCGATACAAGATTCACTCGGTGTGACGTGGAACGAGATCAGCCTTAACAGTATACCCAGAGATTGCTCTTTTACTAGCCCCTGTCTTTCGGTGGTTGCCACCACCCAAACGGGCAATGTTGGGCCATATCCCGGGCTTTCTTATAGAGGATACAGCCGCAGGTTCCCCGTCCTGCGCGGCGCATCGATTCGAGCATCGGCCCACAGGTGTGGACATCACTGTTTTTCCACACCGCATGACCACCTGGACACTGGCGGCAAACATTCAGCCTCGCTTCGACCTGCTCGTTGCTGGCCCGGTCGATGCCGAGGCTGGTCTTGGCGATGCTGGCCGCCCCATGCAGGGCATGACGAGTAATGTTCAAGGCTTGATGAGTAATCGAAGGTGTGCCGGGTTTCGGCTTCGCTTCTTCGGCTACCTTTGGTTTATTGATCCATTCGACGCCGTGCGGGCAATCGAAGTCGAGGTCATCATCGGGCAGCGAAAACGATTGGGCCAGCTGCTCCCGAAATTGTCTTGATGACCGGCACGCCTTGCATGCGCCGCGTTCCCTTCTGCTTGAGCAATGGATGGTTTCTGTGAATAGCGGCAGCTTCATCTCATCCCCCGAACACAATGGTGATGCTTGGACAATCAAGCCCGCAATCCCCGGTACATCCTTCCAGTACGGCATCCGTGAGCGTGACGCTGCCGGAGAGTGCGCCGGTCTCGGGATCGCAAATCAGATCAGCCTCTTGCGCCGTCCACCCCACGCTGTTTGTTCCGTCATGATTGACGGTGAATACCCCTTCTTTGTAATAGACGAATACATAATGATAGGTAGTAAAGAATGGACCCACGATCGCCTTACGCCACGCCCAGCAACATTCGTAGAAGGAACACAGACCCGGATCGCTCGACACATAGGTTCCAGACGGGGAATGAGAGCCGCCGAAGAACGTACAGTCTCCGTCCCACGCACCATTCAACGTGACGGTGCAATCCGGCTGTGGGCCGCCGCAGGATTCACACGGGTCGGCGGGGCCGCACGCCGGATCGTCGCAGTCCGCCCGCTCCGCGCCGACGCTCGGATGGTCTTCCTGCGGGCAGTTCTCCGCCTCATAGACCGTGTAGCATTCCCCGCCGACATCCAAGACCTTGCCGACGACCGCCGACAGGTCATCCCGAGTAAACAGGTTCTCCAGGCCGTCGCAGCGCTCCAGGCGGTAGCAAGCCTCGCATTCGGCGCAGGCGCGGGGGCCTAAGTCGCTTAGGATGTCGGCGGGGTTCAGGATCGGGCCCGGTGGTACGGCCGCGACATGCAGGCTGCCACCGATGACCACACAGACGAGTGTGCCGGAGGCGTTCTGCACAAGCAACACCTCACCCGCCGCGTACACCGAGCTGTCCACCCACTTGCCGAAGAACCCACCCGAACACTTGTTAACCGGCCGCCAGCGCCGGCGTTTGGGTGGCGGCGGCGGGTCGGGGCGAGGTTTGGGTTGCGGGTCACACGGCGGGAACGGGCACGGCGGGATCGGTGGCAGAGGTGGATAAGGCGGCGGGGGTTCCGGCGGATCACCGGCGTCACACGGCGGCACATCGCCGCAACTGACCGCCGCGTTGCCGATCGTGTCCTGCCAGCCTGCGGCGAACGGTGCGGTGAGCGTGACCGTCCCGCCGCCGCCCGCGATGATGGACCGGCCAAGCGGCACGGTGTGACCCGTCGGCACCTGCCCGGGATCGAGGATCGTGCCGATGTCGGCGCAGGTGTGCTGGTTCGTGATCACGATGTCGCTGGTCGGGACGCCGAACGGGTCGATCCAGTCCGCCGGGATGTTGGCTTTGCCACGGAAGTACTCGGTGTAGACGCTGATCCAGAGGGTCGGATGGATACAGGGTGTGTCGGTCAGTATGTCGGGCGGGTACTCGCCGTCCGCGCCGGAGCTCATGGGGACGAAGCTGCCGAAGATCACGACCTCCACCTCTGTAGCGGTGAAGGCGACCTGGATGATGAACGGGGACGAGTACGAATCCGTCCACACCGTGATCGGGCCGACCTGGGTCTGGACGGTGGTGACTTCGGTGTGGATGGGTCCGTCGCAGTCGCAGTTGTGCTGCCACCAGCAGGCGGTGCCCAACGCGTCGCCGTAGTAGGCGAGGTAGGTGTTCTGGTTGCCATCGATGTCGGGCGACGGGTTGCGTTGGCGCAGCAGCCATTTGTCGTTGATCTGCACGTTCGCCAGCGCCAGGCGTTGCTGCGCCCCCGTGGCAGTGGGGTCTATTCCGTCCTCGATCCCGACGAGGGGGAGGCAGTCCTTCAGTCCCAGGTTGGCGGCCTCTATATAGATGCACTTCAGCGCCCGATCCGCGACGGTCCAGTAGGTGGCGTTGGGCGGATCGTTGGTTCCAAGAATGGCCGTATGCGCGGAGTTACAGACGTAGTAGGCGGCGGGCGATCCGCTGAAGACCAGGTCACCGACGTTATAGAAGTTGCCGATGGCCCACGCGCCCCGGTTGACCTTCCAATCGGTGAAGATCGGCAGGCCCATGCCGGTGCAGTCACAGCAGCAGCGGTTGCTTGCGGTACTGGTCATCAGATGCAGGTCCCGTCCACGCCGTTGAGGTAGAAGAAGGTGGCACGAATCGGAGGTGACCCCGGCGGGCTTCCGGGGAGGCTTCCGGGGGCGTCCCGCATCCAGACCACGACATCGTCGGGCGCGGGTTGGATGGACAGGCCGGGGTTTAGGATGGAGACATCGACGCCGTTGCCCTGCACGCCGGTGGAACCGTTGCCCGCCTCGGCGGTGTTGATCGCGTATGTGTTGGGGTCCAGTGAATCGCCGTAGCGCCCACCGGGTACGGCCGTCCATTCCGTGCCGTCGTAGGCGACCTCGTCGAATCCGTAGTACCAGATGTTGCCGGTCTGATCGGCGCTGCCGTTGATGCGTGCCCAGTAGCCGTCGCGGGTGGCGGGACCCAAGCGCACGATCGCCCAGACCTCGCCGGGTGACGTGGTCACCTCCTCGCGCCAGATCACCTGCGCGGCTCCGCCGCCCCCGGAAGTTAATTCCAGCACGGTGCTGTCGCCGTCCACGATGTCGGCCTGGGTGCCTTTGCTTAGATTGTTCGGCACGCGCAGGCGCACCACGCAGACGCCATCGATATAAGCCCGACCGATCACGCCGTCGGCCAAGGGTTCGGCCAGGATGACGAACCGACTTGTATGCGTCGGCACGACCGGCACCACGCACGACAGCGCGACCTGGCGCTTGAACTCATCTTCGTGTCCGCCGGACAATTCATCTGGCAGGATGATCGGCGCGTCGATGCCCAGCACCGCGAACCGCTCCTGCTCCGCACCCGATGCGTTCTTGACGTAGACGATGCCGGTTTGCGGGCCTGTACTTGCGGCAGCTTTAGGTCCACTTCCGGGGGCCTGACGCTCGTAGTGCGCACGCGTCGCGTCGATGATCTTGTTCCAGTCCGATGCGGGGATGCGCATCGGCTGGCCGGATTGAACATGCCGGAGGCTCATTCGCTTCCCTCCGTTCTGAGCGTTACGCTAGAGTCTCGTTGTTCAGGAGAATGAACCGGGAGCCACACATGGCCAAAGCACCCAAGCTCTCGCCGTCTGTCACCCGCCACCTGGGCCACTACGTCTACCTCTATGTGCGGCCCGATACCGAAGAGGTCTTTTATGTGGGTAAGGGCAAAGGCAACCGCGCCCTGGTCCATATAGACGGCAAGGGCAACACCCCACATGACGAAGTGATACGGGAGCTTCACAAGCTGGGCCTTAAACCCCGTGTCGAGTTGCTGATCCACGGTCTGAAGACAGAAGCCGAGGCCTTCGCCGTGGAGATGGCGGCTATAGACCTGATTGGGTTGGAGCGGCTCTCGAACCGTGTGCATGGCCACCACAAAGCTCGACTGGGCAGGATGAGCATCGACCAGGTAAGAGCGCTGTATGACCGCAAGCCGGTCAAGATCACGGAACCCATCGTGATCATCCGGGTCGCAAGGCGTTTCCATTATGGCATCGATCCCGTCGCGCTTTACGATGCCACGCGTTCGGCTTGGGTGGTGGGTGAGCGCCGTGAGGGTGCTAAGTATGCGTTGGCCGTGTACGAAAACATCGTGCGCGAGGTTTACAGGATTACCCAGTGGCTGCCGTCCGGGTCCACGTTCCGTGCCGATAGACCAACCGGTGGACCAGCTGAGGAGCGCTGGGAGTTTGTCGGTGTGGTTGCTGAGGACAAGGTGCGCAAGAAATACCTGAACCGGTCGGTAGCCAAGCACATCCCAAAGCACAGCCAGAACCCGATCCTGTACGTGAATTGTTGAGTAGTCTGTCATGTGCCGATCCCAAGAGCACTGAAGCTACCCTCGCGATAGACACGCTCGACATATGCGGCGATGGGTTTGCGGATCAGCATCTTGGCGGTCGCGTCCTCGGCGGCCTGATAGCGGACCCAGAGGTACTCCCAGCCTTTCTTCTGGATGCCCACGATCGAACCGATGGACAGGCCGGTCACGTTCGGCGAACCGGCAAACGCGAAGCTGATCTCCCAGGGATCGCCCCCGGAGCCCCCGGAACCCCCACGTCGTGTGCCCGCCGCGCCGAGGAACAGACACTCACCCGCCGCCAGGCCTTTGAACGGAGCGTCGTTGACCCGGCCGGTCAGCGAGAACAGCGTGCCCTTGTAGGCGGTGGTCACGGCGGAGTCGCTTAGATAGTGCGTCTCGGAGAAGGTGTAGACCGGGACCGTGATGTCCACGCCCTCGACGCTGTCCTCGGTTACCCCGATCGCGCCCCCGAAGTCAGGTGCCGCCCCCGGAAGGTCAGGCGAGGCATAACTCGCCACCGTGGCCAGGGACTGGGTGATGTGCTGTGTACCACCGCGCGTCTCGAACGCAAAGCTCGACTCCCCGGCCTGGGGCGGGTTCGCCGACGACGGCGCATAGCGCACCGTGCCCAACCAGATCCGGTCGTGGACTTCCTCGACCTGCGCGTCGCTGCGCACCAGGCCGTTGTGGGTGGCGGGTGAGGCGATCAGCAGTTCGGTCCGCGCCTCCACATCGGTGGTGATGTCGCGGATGACGTAGGTGATCTCCGCCGAGTCGTCGGAGAGGATGCGGCCGTATTTTTCCTCAACGATGGGCATAGGTTCCTCATGCAAAAGCGATCGCGTTGTCGTTGATGGCGCGTTCGATGCGTTTGGTGTTCCGGGCGGTCTCTTCGGTGGCCCTGGCGGTGCGTTCCGCGACGCCGTTGTCGGTCATCAGCCCCTGGATCGCGGCGGCGTTGAACGTACCCCTGACTTTGGCCGCGTCACGGAGTTGCTGATCGACCCCGCCGTCGAAGGCGCTCAGCGAATCGATCAGCTGCCTGATCCTGTCCGCCACGCCGCCGCCATCGGCCGCTGGCCCGGTCAGCGTTGCGGCTCTGGCGTCTTTGACGGCCTTGTCAAAAGCCGCCTTCGCCTTGGCCAGTTCGGCCTCCGATTCCGCCCTGCCCGCTTCCGCCTCGGCGTCCAGCATCGCACGCGCCGCCTCGGCCGTGGACTCGATGTCCGCGATCGTCCTGAGGTTCTTCTCCCCGATGGACGCCAGTTTGCCCCGCGTTTCCCGGTCCACCAGCTCGATCGCGCCCTTCACGTCCAGCGTTTCGTCGAACACGCCTTGCAGCTTCAGGAACTGTTTGGCCAGGAACCCCGTGGCGATCGTGAACGCCGACCGCACGCCATCCAGCGCGTTGGCGGCGATCTTCGCCATGCCGAAGAAGGTGTCCGATGCGAGCTTGAGGAACCCGGTCTTGAAGTCCAGCCACGCGCCGATCAGCGCGTTAAGGCCCTTTTGCCAGGTCAGCTTCACCGACGCCCACAGCACACCGAACGCCGCGTCGATCTGGCCGGCGGCGACCGCGTCCGCGATCACACCCAGCGTCTCCAGCACCGGCGCGGCCAGCAACCTGATCCGATCTATCAGTAGATCGATCCCCTTGCTGGCCGCGCCCGATATGGTGAGCAATGTCGCACCCAATGCGACCACGGCGGATACCACCAAGCCGACCGGCGTCAGCAGTGCCCCCAGCGCCGCGCCGATCGCGCCCAGCGCCGCTCCCGCCGTGGTGAGGATGGTTGCCAACCCGCCCAGGACCGCGCCCAAGCCGACAATCAACGTGCCCAGCACAACCAGCGCCACACCGGCGGCGACAACGATCGCCGCGATCTTCAGAACCTGCACGATCAATGCCCGGTTCTGTTTGACCCAGGCGCTGATTGACACCGCAATCCGTGTGATCGTGTCGGCCATGCGTTGCAGTACCGGGGCCAACGCCGCACCGATATTGAAGACGCCCATTTTGACGACCTTCCACAGCCGGTCGAGAGCATCGGTGAAGTCCTCCGCCGCCTTGGCGTCCTCGCCGGACATGGTCAGCCCCAGACGCCGAGCCTCGGCCTGCAATGCCTCGATGCCTGCGCTGCCGGCCGCGAACATCGGCAGCAGGTTCGTGCCCGTCCGTCCGAATAGCGACATCGCGATCGCGGCTTTCTTGGTCGGGTCTTCGATCTGACCGATCCGATCCGCCAACAACTTGAACTGATCTTCAGGTGACAGACCGTCCAAGTCCTTGAACGTCAGGCCCAGGTCGCTAAGCGCATCGACCTGCGTGGACAACCCCCGTCCCGCGTCATGGATCGACCGTTGCATCTTGCGGAAGGCCATCTCCAGCGACTCGAACTCGGTGCCGGTCTGGCTGGCGACGAACCGCAGCTCGCTGAGTGTCTCGACAGACAGACCGGTGCGCTTGGCCATCTTGGCGACCTGGTCGCCGTAGCTGCTGAACAGTTTGGCCGAGGCGGCGAGCGGCGCGAGCACCGCCGTGCCGATGCCCACCGCCATCAGGCCGAGGTTACGGATCGATGCGCCGAAGGCTTTGAGTTTACGCTCCACACGACGCAGCCCGCGCACGAGTTGGCTGTCGTCGGCGAACAATTCGACGAAGGCGCGGCCGGCTCGGATTCCGCTTGTTGATGCCATCAGACTTCTGTAACCTCACTCCCATGAAAAGCCTGCGAGAGCTTGCCGAATCCATGCACTGCCGGGAGACAGTCGATAAGAACGACTTCCAAAGGCGTGCCCGAATACTTCAGGCCATTTGGCGAATCGAACAAGGCTTGCCTATCGGTCAACTCAAAGGCAAACCACGGGGGGCCATGCTGGCCATGCCATGGGCGAAGGAGACTTGCGCCAATTTCATGACTGATGATGTCCGACAGGTCGTCCGTGATACCTTGGATGGTGGCAAGCGTCAGAAAGGCAGCCTGATTCAGGAGAAGCGGATGTATGACAATCTGCTGTCCAGCCAACCGATGGTCTTCAACCTGTTTGCGCCCTTGCAGCTTGACTTGGGGTTGGCCACATCGGTCTTTACTAAGATGCTCCCCGGTCGTTGCGCACGGGTGACCAAGATTGCTTACGAATACTCCCCCGGGCGGCGTGATCCGCGTTATACCGATGATAATTCTGCTTTCGATGCGTGCGTATGGTTTGATACCCCTGACGGCAAACCGGGTTTTGTAGGCATTGAGGTGAAATACCATGAAAACCTGAGTGACAAACCCGGTGATCACCGCAGCCGTTATGATGAAATTGCGGAGTCTATGGGATGCTTTGTGTCGGGATCGCATAATCAATTGCGTTGTAAGCCGCTGCAGCAGATTTGGCGCGATCACCTCTTGTCTGGTGTCTACCGAATGGTTGACGGTTTTGCCGATGGTCTCTTTGTATTCCTCAGTCCCGCGCAGAACCCGGCGTGCAACGACGCCGTTGCCAAGTACAAGAAGTGCCTTACTGTCCAAGATACGTTTGAGCATTGGTCGCTTGAGTCCTTTGTTGATGCGGTTCTGTCGTTCACACACGCACCTTGGATTCGGGACTTTGTCGATCGGTATCTGGCCTTTGAGAAGGTCGATTCGCTCCTTCAGTAGTCGCTTAAGCCACCCCGTGTCAGAATTTTATTCCTAGCCCCAAGGACCTTTTTAAGTAAGCTCAGGTCTTGCTTATTTTTGGCTGGCACTGATCGTTGATCCTATTTCCGCGAGTGTGCGTCGTGCAGCTTCGACGACGTCGTCAACCTGGTCGTCGGTGAGTTGGGCGGTGGCGAGGATGTTGGCCTTCTGTTGGTCAGTCAGCCGCCCCTCCTGTTCAGCGAGCCGGTACTGCGACAGGCCGAGGTCGAGCAGGGCGCGGGCGGATCGGATCAGCGTGAGGATCTCAGGGGCGTTCATCGGGCGTGATCTCCGTAATTAGGTTGTCAGTTGGGGTGGTTGCGGTTGGGGGAACGTCAGACGGATCACTCTCGTCCAGTGCGATGACACGCACCAGGATCGATTCGATCAGGTCGAGCGTGGCGTCAAACGATGCCCCGCCCTCGGGCAGTTGCGCCCTGGCCTGTTCGAGCTGTGCCCGGGCGGTCTGCAGCAGCTCGCCGTAGTGGACGATCTGCTCATCACTCATCTTGGGCACGTGGGCCAGGTAGATGCTGTTGGCGGTGTTCAACGATTCGCGCAGCTGGAACCAGCGGTCTTGCGGCGTTGTGGCGCAGCCGGCGGCGAACACCACCAGAAGAATCACAACAAATTGGACTGGGATGCATAACGTCTTCATGAGGACGGCTCCTTGCGAGAGGTGGTTTGGGAGGGAACCAAGCGGCCATAGCGGTCCATCTCATCGTGCTTGATCTGGATACCCTGCTTGATCTGCTCGATGAGCCGGACGGGCGGCTGCTTGCCGTTGTTGGCATCGGCGTAGGCCTTGAGCACGTAGAGCAGCGCCGTGTTAAGCTTGGCCAGACCGGCGTCGGGCGTGTCGTCGGGGATCTGCTTCTCCGCCAGCTTGATGCCGGTGATGATCGACCCTTCCCACTGCCTCCACTTCTCCTGGAACGGGTTGAACCTGCTCGACAGCCAGATGAACAGCCAGACCAGCGCCGCCCAGATCACGATGAAGCCGACGCCAGAGTTGAGGAAGTGATCCAGTGTTTCAAGTAAAGTCGTGTCATCCATATCAGTTACCTTTCAGTTGGGGATTCCGGGGGTGTTCCGGGAGGGCTCGAGGGCCTCTCTTAAAATCTGAAGCGATGCTTTGTCGGCGACCTTCCTGAAACGACGGTCGGTGCTCCGGGAGCGTGCGTAAGGATCGAAGTCAGACGGCTTGAACGGCCGGTGCTTCTTCGGGTCGCGGCTGCTGTTGGCGATCAGGGCGCAGATCAGGGAGGTATGCGCCCATCGCTCTCTGCCCAGGCCCTCGGCCATCCACAGCAGCTGGCGCAGCGTCATCCCCCGGAAGTTGGCTGGTCCGATTCCGAGTGATCCGGCGATGCGCCAGACATCGCGCCAGCGATCATCTGATCCACACTGATTTGATCGAGTTTGGTTTCGATCGCGGTCACCGCCGCGTCGATCATGGCCATCTGCTTGGCGACCGCCTTGGCCCGGTCGTTGCGGCCGCGTGACCGGAAAAAATCAATCAACTCCTCGTAGAACGCCTTCTGCGCCGCGAGCAGCGTCTTTCCGTCAAAACTGTTTCGCACGTCGGCGTCGGTTACCTTGTACGTCTCGAACTGCCCCCCGAGCATGGCGCAGAGCACCTCGCCCAAGAGCATCTCGTCCGTGCCAAGCCGTGTGAGCAGGGGCGGATCACCCGATTCGGGTTGGAGCAGGTCGATACCCAGCTTGTCCTTAACGGCCATCGCCGTGCCGAGGTTGAGTGTGAGTGACCATGTCCGGTTCGCAGCGTCAGTAAATGTCTTCATTGATAATCCTTCCAGGCTATTCCGGGGGTTAGGCCACCTCCACCCATTCCTCGAACTTGGCGAGCTTGGCCGTCACGGAGACAGTCACGCCCTCTTCGAGCGGTTCGTTACGGCTGAAGTTGGTGATGCTGAAGTCGCCACGCGGGCCCTCCGTGCCGGATGCCGCCTTGTCGCCGGTGAGGACGGCTAGGGCGATCGTGGCCGAGGTCAGGAACGCGGTCTTGATGGCGTCGAAGCCGGTGTCGCCGGGCTTCCAGAGCATCTCGAACTCGGCGGTGCACTCGCGCAGGGTCGGTGCGGTAGCCCGCCAGCCCTGATTGGCACGGGTGGTCACGTCCGCTTCGCCCGCTTCGAGGTTCAATGTCACGTCCTTGACGTTGTCCATCTCGGTCAACATGGCCAAGGCGGTGCCCGTCGGCCCCTGATAGATCTTGGCGTTCATGCCCAACAGGAATTCTTGAGGCATGGGTGTGTCTCCTTATTTGTTCCAGGGGATGCTGTCGCGCCACATGGCGGGCAGCTTGGGTAGTTCTTTCTGGAAGGCCGGTCCCATGTAGGGCCTAGGGCGATAACGGGCGCGACGCTTGCCGACTTTCCGGGGGCCGCCGTGCTCGAGCAGGGCCGGCGCTTCACCCCGACCGTTCTGACTTAGCCGTACCGGCCCGATCACCACCGACTTCTTCCGGGGCTCGTAGCCGAAGAAGATGAACTTCTTGAGCAGGCCGGTGTGGCTGCTGGGTGGTTCACCGGGATTACCGATCCTTTTCCGGGGGCGGATGCTGGACCGGGCGGTGCGGCGGACGAACGCGCCGAATCTTGACAACACCCGGCGCGTTCCCGCGTCGACCTTGTCGCGCACGGCCTGCTTGTCGAAGAACAGCTTGGTGACCTCGAAGCCGAACCGGCCGCGCCGTGAGGCTCTGGGGGTATCCCCGGGGGTCATGCGTCCACCTCGCTGTAGATCAGCACACCCTTGATCACGTTGGTGATCGTCGCGTTGAGTGTCAGCGCCTCGCCGGTGTCCGTGACCATCCAGGCTTGGTCCGGGTGCGGGACCGGCTGCAACGTCAACGGCGTGGACAACGACAGTGGGATCGGTCCCGATAAAGCCTTGTTGTTGGCGGGGTCGCCGGAATAGAACGTGAACACCGACGACACCGGTGACACGGCGAACAGGCCCAGCACCGCAATGCGCTTGCCCGGCACAGCGGCCACCACGGTGGCCCCCGCGCCCGTCGGGGCGAACGCCGCCCGCTTGACCTGGGCCCCGTACACCGTCCGGACGACTTGTGTGTAATTACCGCTCATGGTGTCACCTCATGACCCGGTAGGTCAGTGTCAGCACACTGGTGAACTGACGCAGTTGTGACAGGTGCTCGGGCGCGTAAACGGGATCGTTGGCCAGCCGCACCCAAACGGCCCCCGGCACCCCCGGGTCTGCCTGCAAGACACGCCGCGTCAGATAACCGGCGATCTGATCGACCAGCCCGCACAACACCGGGACCTGCTGATCCAGGTCTCCACCATCAGCAGTCAGCTTCTGCTGAATCCCGATGTCGATCTGCACGTCGTGCTGGCTCATCGATCGTGTCGCGCCAGCGATCTCGACAGACCGAGGCACGACGCTGACGTGCAGGTCGGTCATCTCGGCCAGTTCGAAGACCGGCAGCACACGCCGCACCGCCGTGAAAGCCGGATCGAATGTACCGGGTGGCGCGGCGTTCAGTTCCGCGACCACGGCGTCCGCGATGTCTATGCTCAGACTCATTGCGTTACCCCGTGATCCAGGCCACTGCGGCGGAGGCCGACGCGGTGACGACCGCGCCGATGATCAGCCACAGCAGCCGACCCTGACGCCTGGCGTCCTGTTCCAGCCGGTCCAGGCGGATCAGGATGCCGGGTTTGCCGTTGCCCCTGATGGCGACATCGAGCCGGTCAAGCTTGGCGTGGATCGCCTCGAATTGGCGCTGGATCAGATCGCTCTGGTTTGTTTCACTACTCATGTGTCTATTCCGGGGCCCCGATGTCCTTCGTATGGATGCGGTACGTCTGCCGGTACGGATCACTCCACCGCCAGCCCTTGATGTCACTGCCCCAGGCCAGCACCTCG